>NZ_JBAKHL010000044.1:0-54625 GCF_036902715.1 Micromonospora sp. CPCC 205546 | reverse complement strand
CACCCCCACCCCCCACCCCCACCCCCACCCCCACCCCCACCCGCCCCGGTCACTCCCGGTGATCATGAGGTTGGCGGTGGGAATGGAGATCGACTTCGCCGTCAATCCCATGATCACCGGGAGTGGGCGTGGGTGGGTGGGGTGGGTGGGGTCAGGCCGGGGTCGGAGCCGGGGTGCGGCGCCGGGTGCGGACGGCGGCGGCCAGGTGGGCGAGGACCTCCTCGGTGGTGTCCCAGCCGATGCAGGCGTCGGTGACCGACTGGCCGTACGTCAGCTCGCGGGTCGGGTCGAGTTCCTGGCGGCCCGGGAGCAGGAAGCTCTCCAGCATGATCCCGACGATGCCGCGCTGGCCGGCGTCGAGCTGGGCGGCCACGTCGGCGGCCACCCTCGGCTGGTTGCGGTGGTCCTTGCCGCTGTTGGCGTGGCTCGCGTCGATCACCAGGCGCTCCGGCAGGTTGGCCGCCCGCAGCAGCGCCAGGGCGCCGGCGACCGAGTCGGCGTCGTAGTTGGGCCGTCCGCCCCCGCCGCGCAGCACCAGGTGTCCGTCGGCGTTGCCCCTGGTGTGCAGGATCGCCGGGGTGCCGGAGACGTCGATGCCGGGGAAGACGTGCGGTACGCCGGCGGCCCGGATGGCGTCCACGGCCGTGCCGATGCTGCCGTCCGGGCGGTTCTTCATGCCGATCGGCATCGACAGGCCGGAGGCGAGCTGCCGGTGCACCTGGCTCTCCACCGTCCGGGCGCCGATCGCTCCCCACGCCACCGTGTCGGCGATGTACTGCGGGGTGATCGGGTCGAGGAACTCGCAGCCGACCGGGAGCCCCAGGCGCAGCACGTCGAGCAGGAGCGCGCGGGCGGTGCGCAGGCCGGTGTTGACGTCGCCGGAGCCGTCCAGCCCCGGATCGTTGATCAGGCCCTTCCACCCCACCGTCGAGCGCGGCTTCTCGAAGTAGACCCGCATCACGACCAGCAGGTCGTCGGCCACCCGGGCGGCGGCGTCGCGCAGCCGGTGGGCGTACTCGAGGGCGGCGGCCGGGTCGTGCACCGAGCACGGGCCGACCACCACCAGCAGGCGGTCGTCGGCGCCGTCCAGCACCCGGCCGACCGCGCGCCGCCCGGCCAGCACGGCCGAGGCGAGCGTGTCGTCGAGGGGCAGCTCGTGGTGCAGGAGGGCCGGGGTGGTCAGCGGCACGACACGGTCGATCCGCTGGTCGCTGACCCGATCGGTCTCCGGGGTCGTCACGGTGGGAGTCCTTCCGCCGACCGTGCCCCGGGGCCGGTGCCCGGGTCGAGCCGGCTGCTCGTACGCAAAAGGGCAGGAACGAAAGCTCCTGCCCGGCCGGCTCGAATGTGGTGACGTCAGATCATGGAGAAGTCACCGGCGTGCGAGCCGGCTGCCTAAACCATCGATACGAACGCGTCACGCGACCCAGCGTACCCGAGAGTGGGGGAAGGTCCACCCGGTCGTCGGGAAAGACCCGCCTCGTGTGCGCCCTCGTCGATGTCCGCGTCGTGGTTCCCGCGTCGTGCACCTGGCACGACGCGCCCGGCGGCGGCGCCTGCTCGTCACGGCACCAATCGGGTCCTCGTCCCGGACTCCGAGATCCCGACCACCGGGGCGGGGCGTTCGCGTGGCGGACCTGTCCCCTGCGGCGTGCCGGAGCCGGCGGCTGGGTATGTGGGCGGTCATGAGTCACGAGCAGAGCGACCAGGAACGGGTGGAGTCCCGCGCGCACCTGCTGCCCGAGGAGGCGGCGGCCGGCAGCGACGACCCCCAGGCGCAGGCGGAAGCCATCCTCGCCGAGTCCGACCTCCGCGAGGAGGACCGCAACGCCGCCCCGGACACGGTGCTGGAGCGGCGTACCTCCGATCAGACGGTGACCCCCATCGAACCCCCCGACTGAACCACGGCACCCCGGGCCCGTCGTGACCCCCGGTAGGTCTGCTCCCGCAGCCAGGCGATCGGGCCGACCGCCCGCAGCCCCGGTGGGAGGTTGCCGATCGGGTCGAAGGCCAGCGCCGCGTCCTCGCTGGCACTGAGCTGGGCACCGAGGCTGACCTGTCCGAACGGCCGCCACGGCCCGACGGCGGACGCGACCGCGAGCACCAGGCGCGGCGCGTCCGCCCGGGCGACGGCCGAGACCTCGGCCAGGCTGCGGCCCAGGTCGGGCGACTCCGGGTCGGCCAGCGCGGCCAGGAAGAGCCGCCGCCGGCCCGCGCGCAGCGGCATGATCGTGCTGTACGTCCCCGCGAAGCGCCGCCGGGGCAGCGGCAGGTTGCGCAGCAGCGGCGCGGCCCCGCTGGAGCTGACCAGCAGGTCGAACGGCCGGCCCGCCTCCCGGTGCAGCCGCACGGCCAGCCCCAGCACGTCCGGCCAGCCCTGCGGGGTGGGCACGCCCCTGGAGAGCCGGACGGTCGCCCGGAAGTGCCCCGGGTCGTCCAGCAGCGGCACCCCGGTCGGTGGTCCCGGCGTACCCCAGACGACGACCTCGCCCGCGAACGAGCGGCCCGCGGGGTGCAGCAGGCGGGCCCGGCGCAGCCGGGTCAGGGCGGCGGTCGCCCGGTCGACGGCGACGGCGGCCCGGTCGGTCACGGTGGCGGCAGGCGACATCCTTCCCCGGTACCCGGCCGCCGCCGGTCGATGCCTCGCGTGTGTGCGGCGCTTCCCGTGCGCCTGATCGGATAGCGTCGTGCCATGCCCGACAGCGGTTACCCCTGGCCCATCGAGACCACCCGACTGGACAACGGCCTGCGCGTGGTGGTGAGTGAGGACCGCACCGCCCCGGCGGTCGCCGTGAACCTCTGGTACGACGTCGGTTCCCGGCACGAGCCCGAGGGACAGACGGGCTTCGCCCACCTCTTCGAGCACCTGATGTTCGAGGGCTCGGCGAACGTGGCGAAGACCGAGCACATGAAGCTGGTGCAGGGCTCGGGCGGTTCGCTCAACGCGACCACCAACCCGGACCGCACCAACTACTTCGAGACCGTCCCCGCAGAGCACCTGGAACTGGCGCTGTGGCTGGAGGCGGACCGGATGGGCGGGCTGGTCCCCGCGCTGACCCAGGAGACGCTGGACAACCAGCGCGACGTGGTCAAGAACGAGCGCCGCCAGCGCTACGACAACGTGCCCTACGGCGACGCCTGGCTGCGGCTGCTGCCGCTGCTCTACCCGCCCGGGCACCCCTACCACCACGCCACGATCGGGTCGATGGCCGACCTGAACGCCGCCGACCTGGCCACCTTCCAGGCGTTCCACCAGACGTACTACGCCCCGAACAACGCGGTCCTCACGGTGGTGGGCGACGCCTCGGCCGCCGAGGTGTTCGCGCTGGCCGACAAGTACTTCGGCGCGATCCCGCCCCGCGGGGAGATCCCGCCCGCGCCGGACGGCCGCAGCGTCCCGGCCACCGGCCGGCCCGCCGTGGAGACGGTCACCGCCGACGTGCCGGCGCCGCGCGTCTACGTCGCGCACCGCACCCACCCCTTCGGCAGCCCCGGCTACGACGTGGTCACGGTGCTCGCCACCGTGCTGGGCAGCGGTCGGGGCAGCCGCCTCTACCAGCGTCTCGCCGACGGGGAGCGGATCGCCCAGCCCGATCTGGTCGGGGCGTACGGGGTGGACCTGGCGCACGCCCCCGCACCGCTGATCGCCACCGCCACTGCCCGCCCCGGGGTGAGCGCCGAACGGCTCGCCGCCGGGCTGGCCGAGGTGGTCGACGAGCTGGCCACCGTGCCGGTCACCGCCACAGAGCTGGAGCGGGCCAAGTCCCTGCTGAGCACCTCGTGGTGGCGGCAGATGTCCACGGTGGACGGCCGGGCCGACACCCTCGGGCGCTACGCCACCCAGTTCGGCGACCCGGCGAAGGCCGCGGAGCGGCTGCCGGCCTGGCTCGCGGTCACCGCCGAGCAGATCGCCGAGGCCGCCGTCGAGCTGCTCGCCGCCGACGACCGGGTCACCCTGACCTACCTGCCCGAGGAGAAGCCCTGATGACGCTGATCGCCGACCGTCCCGGGCCGGGTCCCGCCCGCCCGTACCGGTTCCCGCAGGTGCTCCGCCGTACGGTCGCCGGGGGCCAGGTCGTCGCCGCGCACCTGCCCGGGCAGAACCTGGCCGTGGCGCTGCTGCTGCTCGACGCGGGCGCCGGGCGCGAGCCGGCCGGCAAGGAGGGGCTCGGCGCGGTGCTCGCCAAGGCCCTGGAAGAGGGGACCGCGCAGCGCGACGCGACGGCGTACGCGCTGGCCATCGAGGGCCTCGGCACCGAGCTGGTGGTCGGGCTGGACTGGGACTCGTTCCAGGTCAGCGTGCAGGTGCCGGTGGAGCGGCTGAGCGCCGCCGTGGCGCTGCTCGCCGAGGCGGTGCGTACCCCGAAGCTCGACCCGGAGGACGTGCGGCGGGTCCGCGACGACGAGGCGACCGCGCTGCGGATGGACTGGGCGAACCCGGGCCCGCGCGCCGACGCGGCGCTGCGCGCCGACCTGTTCGGCGCGGAGAACCGCTGGGGCCGCCCCATGTACGGCGACCCCGGATCGGTGGCGGCCCTGGACGTCGAGGACGTCACGGTCTTCCACTCCGAGTGGTTCATCCGCCCCGGCACGCTGGTCGTCGCCGGCGACCTGGACCGGCTGGACCTGGACGCGCTCGGCGCGACGGTGTTCGCCGGCACCGGCGGCGGGCCGGTCGACCGGGGCGGCCCGATCGAGGTGCCGGCGCGATCCGGCCGGCGGATCATCCTGGTGGACCGGCCCGGCTCGGTGCAGTCCACGCTGCGGCTGGGCCACCCGTCGCCGCACCGCGCCCACCCCGACCACGTGCCGATGACGCTCGCCGGCACGGTGCTCGGCGGGGCCTTCACCTCCCGGCTCAACCACCTGATCCGCGAGGTGCGCGGCTACACGTACGGCATCCGCGGCGACTTCGCCTCGTCGCGCCGGTTCGGCCGGTTCGGGGTCAGCTCCAGCGTGCAGACGGCCGTCACCGCGCCGGCCGTCGTCGAGGCCGTCGGCGAGATCACCCGTACCCGCCAGACCGGGGTGACCGAGGAGGAGTTGGCGGTCGCGCGTTCCTGGCGGGCCGGGCAGCTCTCGGTCGAGCTGCAGAGCCCCCGGGCGATCGCTGGCGCGCTGACCACCCTGGTCGTGCACGACCTGCCGGACGACTACCACGCCCGGCTGCGCGAGTCGCTGCTCGCCGCCGACGTGGCGGAGGTCTCCGCGGCGGCCGCCACGCACCTGCGCCCGGAGGAGCTCACCCTCGTGGTGGAGGGCGACGCGGCGGCGATCCGCGACGACCTCGTCGCCGCCGGCCTGGGCGAACTGGTCGAGAACCCCGCCTGAGCGCCCCGGGGCGGTGTGACTTGTCTCGCGCCGCCCCCGGGCCGCTCCCGTGCCGGCTCGGCGGCGCCGACGTGGATGCTCCGGCGCACCGGCCCACGGACTGACGATCCTCCGGTCCGACCGGCCCGGCCGGCGGTGTCGTTCCGTCGCGGCGGTGGTCCCGCGCGGTCACCGGGACGACCCCGCAGGGCGCGGGCCGGCCCCGGTGGGTGGGAAAGCGTTCCCGGTCGGGCCGCCGGGCTGGGTAGCCTCGCGGGCATGAGGATCGGCATTGTGGGGGCCACCGGCCAGGTCGGTGGCGTGATGCGGCAGGTGCTGGCGGAGCGGGAGTTCCCGGCGGAGCAGGTGCGGTTGTTCGCCTCGGCGCGGTCGGCCGGGCGCACCCTGCCCTGGCGCGACGGCGAGGTGACCGTGGAGGACGCGGCCACCGCCGACTACTCCGGGCTCGACATCGTGCTCTTCTCCGCCGGCAAGGGCACCGCGAAGGAACTCGCCCCCCGGGTCGCCGCCGCCGGCGCCGTCGTCATCGACAACTCCTCGGCGTTCCGCATGGACCCCGAGGTGCCGCTGGTCGTCGCCGAGGTCAACCCGCACGCCGCCGCCGTACGCCCCAAGGGGATCATCGCCAACCCGAACTGCACGACGATGGCCGCGATGCCCGTGCTGCGCCCGCTGCACGCCGAGGCGGAGCTGGTCAGCCTGGTCGTGTCGACCTACCAGGCGGTCTCCGGCGCCGGCCTGGCCGGCGTCGCCGAGCTCGACGAGCAGGTCCGCAAGGTCGCCGAGCACGCCACCGGCCTCGCCTTCGACGGCGCGGCCGTGGAGTTCCCGGCCCCCCGCTCGTTCGCCCGGCCGATCGCGTTCAACGTGCTCCCCCTCGCCGGCTCGATCGTCGACGACGGCAGCTTCGAGACCGACGAGGAGCAGAAGCTGCGCAACGAGAGCCGCCGCATCCTGGAGATCCCCGGGCTGCGCGTATCCGGCACCTGCGTCCGGGTGCCCGTGTTCACCGGCCACTCGCTGCAGATCAACGCCCGCTTCGCCCGCCCGATCAGCCCGCAGCGGGCCCGCGAGCTGCTCGACGGCGCCCCCGGCGTGGCGCTCGCCGACGTGCCGACCCCGTTGCAGGCCGCCGGCCAGGACCCGACCTACGTCGGGCGGATCCGCGCCGACGAGACCGTCGAGCACGGCCTCGCCCTGTTCTGCTCCAACGACAACCTGCGCAAGGGCGCCGCGCTCAACGCGGTGCAGCTCGCCGAGCTGGTCGCCGCCGAGCTCCGCTGACCGACCCGCCGCCTGAGCCGTCGAGGACAGGGGTGCGGCCCCTCCCGAACGGGGAGAGGGCCGCACCTCGTCTGCGTGGTAGGTCAGGCCGCCGGCAGGCTGGTGAACACCAGCGGCCCGGACGGTGCCGGAGCACCGCCGTTGGGGTAGCCCCAGATTGCGCTGTTGCCCGCCGAGGTGTTGAGCCGGAAGCCCACCGTGTAGGTCCCCGGCGGCAGGTTGCGGAAGTACACCGGCAGCGAGACGCGCGCGTCGGGTCCGACCTGCCTACTGCCGCTCGCACCGCCCACCGAGTGGCCGAGGGAGTTGTAGATGGTGGTCGAGAACCCGGTCACCGAGCGAGCGTGACGTCGTCGATGGTGACCTCGACGCTGATGCCGTTGAACAGGTCACCCGGAGCGGCCTCGGTGCGGCTCAGCTGGTCCGGCCGGCGCAGTCGGCCGTCAGGCGGACTGCGCGCGCAGCGTATGTGACGCGCGTCGAAGTGAGCACGCGAATACGGCCTCCCCGCTGCGGAGGGGGCCTGGGCGCGTTCGCCTCCGGGCCGGGCGGCTCGCGTTACCCCGTGCGGTCGGCGGGTAGACGGCGGTGCCGACACCGAGAGGGGAGCACCATGACAACGGTCGGAGAGTTCATGACGACCCGGTTGGTGACGATGGACGGCAACGACACGCTGATCGCCGCGGCGCAGGAGATGCGCGACAGCGCCATCGGCGACGTGGTGGTGACCGACGGCGACGACGTCATCGGCATCGTGACGGACCGGGACATCACGGTCCGGGGCGTGGCCGAGAACATGGACCCGAACTCGACGCCGCTCAACCGGATCACCAGCAAGGACGTGATCACGGTCAGCCAGCACGACGACGCGGTGGCCGCCGCCGACCTGATGCGGACGTACGCCGTCCGCCGGTTGCCGGTCATCGACGACGGGCGACTGGTCGGCCTGGTCTCGATGGGTGACCTCGCCGTGGAGCGGGAGCCGCAGTCGGTGCTCGCCGACATCAGCGCCGACGAACCGAACAACTGACCGTCCGCCGCGGCGCGCCGGCTTCCCGGGCGGGAGCCGGCGTGGCGGCCTTCTCGGGCGTGAGCCGGCGGGTGCAGGTCCGCCGGGGTGCGCCGCCGGATGGGGGCCACTCACCCCATCCGGGCGAGGTTGGCCCGGCACCGGACGGGGACCCCCTGCTCGGGACATTGACCCGACGGGGAGGAGAGGACCCGATGGTGGACGCGACGACGAGGTTCTTCGAGGACCTCGACCGGCGGGGGTACGACCCCCTGCTGGCGAAGTCCTCCGGGACCCTGCGCCTGGACCTGCACGAGGGGGCGCACACGACGCACTGGCTGCTGCGGATCGACCACGGTCGGCTCCAGGTGAGCAGGGAGGACCAGGAGGCCGACACGGTGGTCGGCACCAGCCCCGAGCTCTTCGAGGAGCTGGCCGCCGGCCGCGAGCACGGGGTGGCGGCGTTGCTGCGCGGGGACATGACGGTGAGCGGCGACCTGCGACTGGTGACGCAGATGGAGCGGCTCTTTCCCAGCCACCCGGACGTGCGCGGCCCGCGCCGGCGCTTCCACGGCCACCCGGAGGTGCAGTGATGGCGCAGAACACGGTCCGCATCCTGGACGGCAGCACCTTCGTGGTGTCGGAGGACACCGGCGACATCGAGGCGACGCCGAGCGAGCCGACGGGGTTCTTCGCCCTGGACACCCGCTACCTGTCGACGTGGGTGCTGACGGTCAACGGGGACCGGCTCACCCCCCTGTCGTACGACGACCTGCAGTACTACGAGGCCCGCTTCTTCCTGGTGCCGGGGATGGCGACGCACTACGTCGACGCAAAGCTGTCGATCATCAGGGAGCGGGCGGTGGGGGGCAGCTTCCGGGAGACGCTCACCATCCTCAACCACGACGAGAAGCCGGTCGACCTGGAGATCAGGATGGAGGCGGCGGCCGACTTCGCCGACCTGTTCCAGGTCAAGGACGAGATCCTCAACAAGAAGGGCGAGATCTACACGGAGGTCGAGTCGGACCGGCTGCGCCTGGGCTACCGGCGGGGCAACTTCATCCGGGAGACGTTGATCTCCGCCTCCCCGGCGCCGCGGTACGACCGCAGGGGCTTCGCCTACTCCATCCACCTGCAACCCAACGAGCGGTGGGAATCCAAGATCGACGTCAAGACCATGGCGCTCTCCCCGGGCGGGCGGGACCTGCGGATGGGCCTGCGGGCGCACACCACGGACCGGCTCGCGCTCCAGCACGACCTCGAGGAGTGGATCGCCCGGGCGCCCAAGGTCAACAGCCAGCACAACCGGGTCGCCTCGACGTACCGGCGCAGCCTGATCGACCTGGCCGCGCTGCGCTTCTCGCCGCTCTCCCTCGGCGGGGCGTCCCTGCCGGCCGCCGGCCTGCCCTGGTTCATGACCATGTTCGGCCGGGACAGCATCCTGACCTGTCTGCAGACGCTGCCGTTCACGCCGGAGCTGTCGAAGACCACGCTGCGGATCCTGGCCTCCCTGCAGGGCACCCGGTTCGACGACTTCCGGGACGAGGACCCGGGCCGGATCCTGCACGAGATGCGCTACGGCGAGACGGCCGCCTTCGAGGAACAGCCACACTCGCCGTACTACGGGTCGGTGGACGCGACCCCGCTGTTCCTGGTGCTGCTCGACGAGTACGAGAAGTGGAGCGGGGACACCGCGCTGGTCATGGAGTTGGAGCGGGAGTGCCGGGCCGCGCTGAAGTGGATCGACGACTACGCCGACCTGGTCGGCAGCGGCTACATCTGGTACGAGCGGCGCAACACCGACACCGGCCTGGAGAACCAGTGCTGGAAGGACTCCTGGGACTCCATCTCCTACCGCGACGGCACGCTGCCGCCGTTTCCCCGGGCCACCTGTGAGGTGCAGGGGTACGCGTACGACGCCAAGGTGCGCACCGCCCGGCTGGCCCGCGAGTTCTGGGGCGACCCGAACTTCGCCGACCGGTTGGAGCGGGAGGCGGCGGCGCTGAAGGAACGGTTCAACCACGACTTCTGGGTGGACGACGGCGAGTACTACGCCCTGGCCCTGGACCCGGACGGCCGCCGGTGCGACGTGCTGAGCTCCAACATCGGCCACCTGCTCTGGAGCGGCATCGTCGACCACGACCGGGCCGAGAAGATCGCCCAGCACCTGGTCGGACCCCGGCTCTTCACCGGCTGGGGCGTACGCACGCTGGCCGAGGGCGAGGTGCGCTACAACCCGATCGGCTACCACAACGGCACGATCTGGCCGTTCGACAACTCGTTCATCGCCTGGGGTCTGCGCCGGTACGGCTTCGCCGAGGAGGCGGCGGTCATCGCCAGCGGCATCCTCGACGCGGCCACCTACTTCGAGGGCCGGCTGCCGGAGGCGTTCGGTGGCTACCCCCGCGAGCTGACCAAGTTCCCGGTGGAGTACCCGACGGCGTGCAGCCCGCAGGCCTGGTCGACCGGCACGCCGCTGCTGCTGCTGCGCACGATGCTCGGCCTCGAGCCGCACGAGGGGCATCTCGCGGTGGAACCCCGGCTGCCGATCGGGATGGGCCGCATCGAGGTGCTGGACATCCCGGGGCGGTGGGGCCGTGTCGACGCCTTCGCCCGGGGCCGTCTCGACATGCACCGGCTGACCGACTAGCGCGGGGTCACGCACCGGTCCCACCGTCCGTGGCCGTGACCGTTCGGCCCGGGCGGTGGGACCGGGCCGGCCGTGGCGGCGCGGCGGGCCGGCATGGCGCTCAGGCGGGCAGGGTAAGTTCGCGCCATGCCGGAACTCGTGTACCCGCCCGTGATCGCCGCCGCCAAGACGATGTTCCGGGTCCTCGACCTGAAGATCACGATCGAGGGCGCCCATCACGTGCCGCGTACGGGCGGGGCGGTCCTGGCCAGCAACCACGTCAGTTACCTCGACTTCATCTTCTGCGGGCTGGGCGCGCAGGAGTCGAAGCGGCTGGTGCGGTTCATGGCCAAGAAGTCGGTCTTCACGCACAAGGTGTCCGGCCCGCTGATGCGCGGCATGCGGCACATCCCGGTGGACCGGCGGGCGGGCGCGGGGTCGTACGCGACGGCGGTCAGCGCCCTGAAGCGCGGCGAGGTGGTCGGCGTCTTCCCCGAGGCCACGATCAGCCGGTCGTTCACGGTCAAGGGACTCAAGAGCGGGACAACCCGGATGGCGTCCGAGGCCGGGGTGCCGGTGCTGCCGGTGGCGATCTGGGGCACCCAGCGGCTCTGGACCAAGGGCCGGCCGCGCACCCTCAACCGCCGGCACATCCCGATCACCATCCTCATCGGCGAGCCGATGCACCCGACCGACTACCCGGACGCCAACGCGATGACGGTCGACCTGAAGGAGCGGCTGACCGTGCTGGTGGACCGGGCCCAGCGGGACTACCCCGACGCGCCCGCCGGCCCGGACGACACCTGGTGGCTCCCCGCGCACCTCGGCGGCACCGCGCCGAGCCTGGAGGAGGCCGCCGAGCTGGAGGTCCGCCGCCGGGCCGCCGCCGCCGACCCCGACGCCTGAGCCGACCGGGCGGGCATGGCCGGATCGTTCCGCAGCGGGACGGGATGGTGCCTGCCGCCCCGGCGCGCGACCGGCGAGGATTCCCCCATGAGCAGAGCGGCACTCGTCGTCATCGACGTCCAGGAGTCCTTCCGTCGGCGCCCCGGCTGGGCGTACGCCTCCCGACCCGACATCGTCGGCCGGATCGACCGGCTCGTCGACGCCGCCCGCCGACGCGGCGACCTGGTCGTCTGGGTCCTGCACGCCGAGCCGGGCACCGGCGGGGTGTTCGACCCGGCCAACGGGCACGTCCGCCTGATCGAAGGGCTGTCGGCCGGTCCGGGGGAACCGACGCTGGTGAAGACGTCGCACAACGCCTTCACCACCACCAACCTGCAGCAGGTGCTGACGACGGCGGGCGTCCGCGAGATCGTCGTCTGCGGCATCCGCACCGAACAGTGCGTCGAGACGACCGCCCGGGTCGGCTGCGACCTGGGCTACCAGGTGACCTTCGTGACGGACGCGACGGTCACCTTCCCGACCCCGCACCGGGACCTGCCCGCCACGGCCACGGCGGAGGAGATCGTCGCCGACCCGCGCACCCTGTCGACCGAGGAGATGACCGCCCGCACCGAGTACGCCCTCGCCGGCCGCTTCGCCACCATCCGCACCGTGGCGGAGCTGACCGGCGCGGTGCCGGCCGGCGCGCGGGGCTGAGTCGATGGCCCGGGTCGTCTTCCTGCTCGTCCCGCAGGTGCACCTGCTGGACCTCGCCGGCCCGGCCCAGGTCTTCTCCACCGCCGCCGACCTCGGGTACGACTACCGGCTGCACTACGTCGCCGACCGGGAAATCGTGCCGACCGTGCAGGGCGTACCGCTGGTGGCCGCGCTCCGGTGGCCCGAGCTGAGCCGCGACGACCTGGTGGTCGTACCCGGATGGCGGCTGCGTGCGCACGGACCGCAGGGGCCGGTCGGGCCGGACGACCTGCGGCGGCTGGCCGAGCACCACGCCGGCGGCGGCACGGTGGCCAGCGTCTGCGCCGGCGCGTACGCCCTCGGCCGGGCCGGCCTGCTCGACGGCCGCCGCTGCACCACCCACCACGACGTGCAGGACGAACTGGCCCGCAGGTTCCCGGCGGCGCGGGTGGTCCGCGACGTGCTCTACGTGGTCGACGAGCGGGTGGTCACCTCCGCCGGTATCGCCAGCGGTATCGACGTGGCGCTGCACCTGGTGGCCACCCGGCACGGGCCGGCGGCGGCGGCGGGGATCGCCCGCGCCCTCGTCGTGCACTCCCGGCGCAACGGTCACGAGCCGCAGGCCGGAGCCATGATGCGGCACCGGTCCCACCTCTCGGACGCCGTGCACCGGGTGCAGGACCTGATCGACCACCGGTTCGCCGAGCCGCTGCCGCTGGCCGACCTGGCCGCGGCCGGTGGGGTGGCCGAGCGGACGCTGACCCGGCTGTTCCGGCGGGCCACCGGGCTGACCCCGCTCGGCTACCAGCAGCTGCTGCGGGTGGAACGCGCCGAGCACCTCATCGGGCACGGCTCCACGGTGGAGGCGGCGGCCCGGACCGTGGGCTTCACCGATGCCCGGATGCTGCGCCGGCTGCGGTCCCGCGCCAACCACTCCCGGAGTGTCCCCGGTAGTAGTCGTCCCGCGAGTGGAACTCGACCGGCAGCGACCCGGGCAGGGTGATCCAGGCCTCGCCGGCGCCCGGCCCGGCACCGGCCCGCACCGCCAGCACGTCCCGCTCCGGCGGCGACAGGTCCACCATCTCGGGGTGGGCCAGCCGGAACCCGGCCACCGCCCGGCGTACCCGGCGGGTCAGCGCGATGATCTCCTCGGCGGGGCCGGTGAGGCCGAGGGCCGGCTGCTGGATGGTGCGCAACGCGTCGCAGACCACCAGCAGGCGGGCCCGCTCCGCGGGGACCGTCGACAGCAGCTCCAGCCGGGACGGCCACTGCCAGCGGATCTGACCACTGACCAGCCCGGGCAGCCGCATGGCCCGGCGGTGCCGTGCGCCGCCACCGGTCCCGTCGACCAGGGCGAGCTGCGGGCCGCCGCCGACGTACGCGATCCGCCGGTCGGTGACGGTCACCGCCACCGGCTCGGGCAGCGTCCACCGCTGCCGCGCCTCCGTCGGGCCGAGCAGATGCCCCGACGCGTGCAGCCGGTGTCGGGCGAGCACCCGCTCGCCGCCCTCGATGACCAGTTCGTGTCGCCGGTCCAGCGCCGGGGCCACGTCGTCGTCCGCGTCGAAGCGGTGCGGAGCGATGAAGAAGGGGGACGCGTCATCGTGCATCGTCATGACCTCCGCTGCCGACGCCATCTCACCACGAGCGTTGCCGACCTGTGGTCGGCTGTCATGACGCCCGTTAGGGGGTCGGCCGGTCGTAGGACGCCTGCGACCGGTAGATGCCGATCTCCTCCGGCCGGACTAGGCCGTCCTCGATCGCCCGGGCGAGCAGAGCCGCCTTGGTGGCGGCGGGCCGCCCCGCTCGGGTGTATTTGATCCGCGCACGGTCGACGTACTGCTTCACGGTGTGCTCGCTGATCCGCATCCGACGGGCCACCGACGCCTTCGACATCGACTGGAACCACAGCAGCAGCGCCTCGCGTTCCTTGTCCGACAGGGCGGGCCGGTCCGGGCGGGGATCACCCGCGATCGCCCCGGCGAGCGCCGGCGGCACGTACGGGCGGTCGCTGGCCGCGGCCAGCACGGTGGCCACGCAGTGCTCCCGTCCCTCGTGCTTGGCCAGGAACGCGACCGCCCCGGCGTCCAGGGCGGCGAGCATCGTGCCGGGGTCGGTGTGCTCCGAGTAGACCACCACCCGCCGGCCGGCCGCGCTCAGCTCGGCGAGCTTGTCCAGGGCCATCCGACCGTGCAGCCGCAGGTCGAGCAGGACCACGTCGGCGTCGGGGGCGGCCCGCAGCACGGTGTCGGGATCGTCACCGGTCGCCAGCACCCGCAGCCGAGGCTCGGCGGCCAGCCAGACGCGGACCCCCTCGACGACGACCGGGTGGTCGTCGACGATCGCCACCCCGACCGGCCGGCCGCCGGTCACCCCCGCCACCGGGTCTGCGCCCATCTGATCTCCCCGTCCCGTTCGTAGAGGTACTCCACCCGCCCGTCGTCACCCGGCGGTCCGGCGCTGTCGGGACCGGCCCGGTCGGGCGTGACCAGGCCGACCACCACCTCGTCGGGACGGGCGACCACGGTCAGCCGGGCCCAGCCCCGGGCGTCGGCCAACAGCGCGGTGAGCGGGTCGGCCAGCCGGCGGCGCACCTGCACCGGCAGCGGCGGCGGCTCGCCGATGGTCACCAGGTCGATCGGCAGCCCGTTGCGCTCCGCCAGGTCGGCGGCGGCCCGCAGCTCGTGCAGGAGCGGGTCGGGCACGTCGTCGGACTCGGCGATGAGCCGGCGCAGCCGGGCGGCGGCCAGCACGGCCCGCCGCTGCACCGCCGGGTCGGCCGGGTCGGCCCGGCCGTCGGCCAGCTCCGCGAGCACCTCCTCGGCGGCGCCGCTGGCCAGCGTGAGGCGGGCGCGCCGCTCCCGCCGGGCCCGTTCGGCGGCGTCCCGTTCGGCCTCCGCCGCGTGGGCCGCGGCCGCCGCGCCGGCCCGCTCCCGGGCCAGCCTCGCGATCGCCGTGCCGCCCACGAAGACCGCCACCTGCAGCGTGGACGTGGCGTAGACATACATGGCGTAGCGGGCGAGGTCGGCGGGGGCGGTCGCGCCGTGACCGAGCACCCCGGCCAGCGCGATCAGCGCGTGCACGCCCAGCAACGCGACCAGTCCGGAGGCCCGCCGGCCCCACAGCACCACCACGAAGAACCAGCCGAGGGTGCCCCACACCCAGTTCGCGGCCGTGAAGAGCTGCCGCTCACCGGCCGCCGCGAACACCGTCCCGTCGACCACCAGCAGCAACGCGGCCAGCGGCCAGGCCGGCAGGGGCGCGCCGCGCAGCAGCCGGAGGCCGGCCAGCACCCCGATCGCCGCCACGAGCAGCCAGCCGGCGAGGACCACCGCCGGCGCGGTGAACTCCGCCCGGGCGGCCAGCGCCGCGGGCAGCGCGATCGCCGCGTGCCAGGCCAGCGCGATGACCACCGCCACGATCCGGGCGCCGCGGTCGGAGGCGTCGGCCACGGCCGCCGCCGGGTCGGCCGGGCGCCGGTCTCCGTCGGGCGTACGGGCTGCCGGCGCCGCCGTCGCGGGCGGGACCGTCGTCTCAGTCGGCACCGGGCCACTCCAACCTGATCCGGGTGCCGGCGCCGGGGCGCGAGTCGATCTCCGCGCGCCCGCCGACGGTGGACATCCGGCCCCGTACCGACTCGCGCAGTCCGTAGCGGTGCGCGGGGACGGCCGCCGGGTCGAAGCCGGGACCGTCGTCGGTCAGCTCGACCACGACGGTGTCCGCGACCCGGACCAGCCGCAGCGCGGCGGACGCGCCCGGAGCGTGCCGGGCCACGTTGGACAGCGCGGCGTACGCGCTCTCGGCGAGCGCCTCCGCCACCGGCGCCGGCACGACGCAGGGGGCCAGGTCGGTGGTGACCGGCAACTCGGGCAGCCGGTCGCGCACCGCCCGCAGCCGCGCGTCCAGCGGCACCGGCCCCTCGTCGGGGGCCGACCGTGCGTCGGCCAGCGCGGTGAGGGTACGCAGGTCGGCGGCGCACCGTTCGCGCAGCGCGGAGGACGGACCGGTGACCGCGCCCAGCCCGACCATCGTCAGCGTGGCCAGCACGGTGTCGTGCAGGTCCCGGTTCTGCCGCCGCTCCGCGTCGCGCGCGGTCCGGGCCACCAGCGACTCCCGGGTGAGCCGCTGGTGCGCGAGGAAGGCGTCGTCGGCCCGGCCGATCCGCTGCCGCATGATGGCGGTGATCAGCGCGGCACAGGCCGTCTGCACCAGCAGCGTCGCCGCGTGCGCGGTGGCCTCGTCGGGCTGACCGGCGGCGTGCGCGCCGACCGCGTAGGCGGCGGTCACCAGCAGCCCCGCCGGGACCGACCACCGGACCGGGGCGTTCGCCTGCGCGTTGAGGACCGTGGTGCTGGCGAGCACCGCGATCCAGCTCGCCTCGCCGGGCAGCACTTCCGGAGCCACCAGCACCGGCATCGCCAGGCACGCGGCGGTGGTCACGGCCACGTCGCCGAGCACCAGCGGACCGCCGATGCCGTGGCGCAGCGCGCGGAACGCGTACCAGATCGACCAGGCGGTCAGGCCCGCGACGGCCGGAACCAGCAGCGCCGGCTCGACGGGCGGGGTGCGCACCGACAGGGCGACCACCGCGCCGACGAGACCACAGGCCAGCCGCAGCAGCGCCGGCAGCCGGGTGAAGATGAGGGTGAACGCGCCACCGGCGGGGGTGTCCAGCGCGGTCGGCGACGTGTGCGGGGCGGCGACGACCGGCATCGGGGGAGAGGCGTCCTTCTGCGACAACGACCCGATCCGGGTCCGTACGGCGAGATCGACGCCGGAGAATAGCACGAGCACCCGCCCGCGATCACCCTCGGTACGCGCCGTGTTGCCGGTCCGTCAGCCCGTTCGCCCCCGCGGGGAGCCCGGTCAGTTGATCGGCAGGACCTTCGTCCCACCGCCGGCGATCG
Organism: Micromonospora sp. CPCC 205546; assembly: GCF_036902715.1. NCBI lineage: Bacteria > Bacillati > Actinomycetota > Actinomycetes > Micromonosporales > Micromonosporaceae > Micromonospora > Micromonospora sp. CPCC 205546. Next base: position 37,884 of record NZ_JBAKHL010000044.1, on the reverse strand, counting down.
ACCGGGTCAGCTTCTTTCCGCTGGACCAGTACCAGCAGCGGACCCCCCGGTCGCCGCGCGCCCACGCCTGCGCCGACGGGAACCGGTACGCGCTGCCCGTGCGGTAGCGGAGCATCCCGTCAACCGGCACCTTCGCGTAGCGGGCGATGACCGCCCGGCACTTCGTGTGGATCGTGGCCTCTTCCTTCCCCGCGTCCGCGTAGGACACGTCGGGTGAGGTCCAGATGCCGACGTACTCGTAGCGGTGGACCTTCGTGCACGGCACCGCCAGCAGGTGGTCCCACTCGTCCGCCTCGGCGCAGCCGTACCTGAGCGGGGTGGCCGCCTTCAGCACCCCCCGCAGGCTGCCCGCCCGGTTGACGGCCGCGTCGTTCTCGCCGTTGACGCCGTCCATGGCGTCGAGCTCGAACAGGTCGCACCGGTACCACCGGCTGCCGCCCGCCCAGCCGGCCGGCGACGTGGGGGCCACCTGCACCGACAGGCGGGCGTCGCGCCAGTCGCCGCCGACGAACTCCCTGGCCCTGGCGTCGCACTCGGCGAACGCGGGGCGCATCGCCGCCGACCCGACGCGGGGCGGGATCGGACGGGCGGCCAGGTCGCCGGTGAACGTGCCGATGTGGAACGTCTCGACCAGGTGCGCCTTGGCGCAGTCGACCGGCTGGTGGCTCGTGAGATAGGCGGTCGGTTCGGCGACCACGTGGCACTCGCCGGCCTGCGGCACGAACTGGCGGGCCTCGGCCACCGGCCGCCAGTCGTCGGTCAGGTCCCCGTCCGTGCCGGCCGGCGTGCCGCACCCGCTCACCGCCGCCGCGACCAGCGCAGCCGAAGCCGTGACGCCCAACCAGCGTCGCATGTGGTCCTCCCCGTGCCCCCGTGACAACCGGCGCAGCATATGGCACCCGCCATCGACCAGGATGCCCGCGGGGGTTGCGGGGGAGTGGGTGCGGCCCTGACCGGGGCGGCCCCGGCCGCGATACCCGCCCTTCGCGCCGCGTGGAGCGGCGTCGGGCATGCCGGGTCAGCCGAGTCGCAGGTGCAGGTCGCGCAGCAACGCGATCTCGGCGAGGTGGTGGATGGCCTCCCGGTTGATGTGCAGCACGAGCGTCGCCAGCGAGCGGTCCGCGTAGGGTCCCTCCGCCGGGCCGCACGGCCGGGCCAGGCCCTCCTGGCCGAGGCCGCGCACCCCGGCGACCCACCGGTCGTAGGCCTCGTCGAGCTGCGCCAGCGCCGCGTCGGCCGTGCCGGCGTACGCGAAGGAGCCGTAGTCCATCGGGGGCCCGCCGAAGTGGGCGGCGACGCGGGCGCCGAACACCCCCACGACGAGGTGCCCGAGTCGCCAGGCGATGGTGGTGACGGGCGCGGGCTCGGGCTGCGGCATCGCGAACTCGATCACGTGGTCGCCCTGCCCGACCGCGATCGGGGCGGTGCTGCGCCCGCGTGGCCGGACGCCCCACGCGTCCGGGACGGGCTCCCAGTGGTATTCGGCGTCGGTCAGCCCGTCGAGACGCGGGCGGGCCTGCCGCCGCCAGTGCCAGTCGAGCTGTTCGAACAGCTCACCGTTCCAGTCGACGTCCATGCCCGCGACGCTACGCCCCACCTCCGACGTACCGACGAAATTGGACGGCGATGCTACCTTCGCGCCGTCGCCGCCCCTCACCGCCGCCGGGAGCCCACCGTGACGAGAAGTAACGCCGGCCTGCTCGCTGTCGTCGCCGTGACGGCGTGTCTCGCCGTCGTCGGAACCCTCGGCGGCTGGTACCTGGCCGACCGTGGCGCATCCGGGCCGTCCGACCCCACGCCGTCCGCGCGGGTCGCCGCCACCACCGGCGCCGTCGGCGGCGCGTCGCCGGGCTCTCCGGCCACCGGCGCGTCGCCGACCAAGGCTCAGCCCGCGGGGCGGACGTACCAGCTCGACCAGTTGGTCTACAGCCAGGCGGACCTGACCGTCACGCTCGTCAGCGCCGAGACCACCGGCGGCAAACTGAGGCTCAACCTGACGTACCGTAACGGCTCGGCGGCGCCGTGGCCGGTGAGCTGCCCGACCGTGGAGGTCGACCGGACCTCCTCCGAGGTCGTCCTGTCGGACGGCCGGAGCGCGCGTCCCGAGTCCACCTGGTGCGCCACGACGCGGCCCGACGAGTCGTTCAGCATCGCGCCCGGCGAGCGCGTGGAGAGCTGGGCAGTGTTCCCGCTGGTGCCGGAGACCGGCTCCTCCTTCGAGCTGAGCTGGTACGACTTCCCGAACCTCGACGTCCGGCTCCGCTGACCGTCTCGTGCCCCGGCCACCGGTGACGGGTGGCGCCGGTGGCGGCGGTCGGTGACGGTGGCGGCGGTGGTCGCCGACGGCAACGGCGGGTGGCGGTCGTGGTGGTGGGGCGGTCGTGACGGTGGCGGTGGCGCACTACGCTCCGGGGCCACCTGACCGAAAGGGATCATCAATGCGCAAGCCCCTGCTGCCCGTCGTGACAATCGCTCTCGCGGCGACGCTGAGCGGATGCATCACCGTCACCGCGCCGCCGACCGCCGTGGACCCGACGGTCCCCGGACAGCCACCGGCCAGCAGCAGCGTCGACGACGACACGGCGGAGCCGACCCCCGCGAAGCCGGCCGCGGCTGACCCGACCGACGCCCCCGCCACGCTGCGGGCGCTCACCTGCGAGCAGCTCAGGACCGCCCCGCTCGGCAACGGGACCGAGCGCTACAACGGCTACGCCGATCCGATCCGGCTGGTCGACGGCATGTGGTCCGGGGAGGACGGCACCGTCGTCCACCTGCAACAGCCCTGCGCGATCGGCGACCTCACCGGAGATGAGGCGGCGGACGCGCTGGCCCCCGTGCTGATGGACGGCGGCGGCACCGGCAAGTTCTGGCAGGTCGTGATGTACGGCAACATCGACGGTCAGCCCGTCTACGTCACCATGGTCGACATCGGCGACCGCACGCCGGTCGAGTCGATCTCGATCAGCTCCCGACAGGCGACGGTCGTCTACCTGACCCGGCCCGAGGACGCGTCCTCCGCCGAGGTCGCCGTCCGGCGTACGGCCGTCTACCGGCTCAGCGGCAGCCGGCTCGTCGAGGTCAGCCACACGGACACGCCGTACACGCCCTGACGAAGGTCCGTGACGCGCTCGGGTGATCCTCGGTGACCCGTCACCGAGGATCGTCCCAGGCCGTAAGGGAGAGTCGAAGCTTCTCGATGCTCCCGGTCCGGCTTGATACCGTGCCCCGTGCGTCCTTCCCTGCTGCTGTTCGCCAGTGGCGCGTTGAGCCTCGCGCAGTCAGCAAGTGGAGCCCGTATCGTCCTGCGCGACGCGATCGACGCGGAGGCGATGTACGGCGGCGGAATGGATGCCGTCCTGCTGCTGATGCTGGTGGTCACCTCGGCGACCGGCGCGGCCGTTCTGTTCGTCGCCGGTGGGCTGCTGGTTCGTCGTCGGCCCAGGCCCGGCCGTGCCCTGCTTCATGTGTGGATCTGCCCGATCCTCGTCCGATCGGCGTACGGCTGCCTCCTCGTCAGCGTTCCGAACGACGGTGGCTCGTTTCCGGCGTGGGCCGTCGTGACGGAGATCGTGGCGGGTCCCGCTCTGGTGATGACGGCGATCGCAGCAACGTGGTCGCTGGGCCGAGTCAGTTCTCTCCCGGTACCACGAACCCACGTCCGGTAGGACGCACCCCGACGGCGGGAGGCGCCTCCCGCCGGCCCGTCGAGCGCCTTTCGTCCGCCGCGGGTCGGTGACCCACCGGGCAAGGGTTCGATCTCGCCGCGCTGGCGCTTGGTGTCCGTCACCGTCGGGCAGCGTCGACGCTCGCAGGCGGACTCGGGCTGTCCGGATGGCTGTACAGTCGCCGCGCATGAGCAACACCAACTCGCAGGGCCTGCCTGGCGGACTTGGTTCGGCAGCCGCGGCGACGCTGGGCCTGGCTACCCGGTGGGCGCACGAGTTGGCCGGCGCAGCAGAGGTAACGATCGAGAACCTCCAATGGGGCCTCTCTGTGGTGATCGCGCCGACGAATCCCCACGCTCGCGCCTTCGGATGGGCCGACTTCGGGGACGAGATCGTCCTGCAGGTCGGCGAGTACGGCGGCAGATGGGAACTCCGACCGGTGCCCGAGGACCTGGCCTTCCTCGACGACGTTGCTCGTTCGATCGCCGCGGGACGCGTCCGGGAGGTTCTTGCGCGGGGACGCTCCCTCATCGAGGTGGAGATGCCCGATGGGACGGTCGAGACCCATATCGGGTACGAGGGCCCGGCGGGCTGCCTCCCGCTGCCCGCCTGGCGTCGCCGGTCCCGCATCGTCCAGTACGCGCCGTACGGTTCGTCCACCTGAGGCTGCGCGTCGCGCCTCTGCGCGCCTCGTTCCCTGAGGGAGTGGCAAACCACTGGACTGCTGCGATGGTGGTGCGCCCGGCAGGATTCGAACCTGCGGCCTTGGGATTAGAAGTCCCCTGCTCTATCCGCTGAGCTACGGGCGCGCGCGTGCGTGTCGCGCGAGAAGGGTACCGCCGACCATCGGGTGACCGGTGGAACGGGTGGGTCGCGTTCCACGTCGCAGACCAGGGTCGCATGCGTCCCCCGGCGCCGTCACCCCGGTTCCGCCGCCCGCACGGCGGCGAGCGGCGGGTCGTACCCTCGGCTGGTGCTGCTTGACCCCGATACCGAGAACGACGTCGCCTACGAGCTGTGCCAGCTCCTCGGCCGCGCGATCCTGCCCCTTCGTCGCACCGACGCCGGGGTGCAGGCCGGTGCCGGGGGCGAGGGCACCGCGTTCCTCTTCACCGGGCGGGGGCGCGAGTACCTGCTGACCGCCGACGCGCTCACCCGCGACGGGGCGGGGGAGATCGGGTTGCGGGCGAGCGTGACCGAGCCCGCCGGGGTGGCCGCCGACGCCGTGGCCCTGCCCGACCTCGCTGACCGGTGGCGGCAGCACGAGGATCTCGGCGTCGCCGTCCTGCCCGCCGTCGCGCTGCACGAGCACGCCGCCGGACAGGGCTGGCGGTGGCGTACCCAACAGGTGCCGGACGCCGTCGCGGCCGATCGGGACGCGATTGCCCGGATCGGCGTGGAGCCGGGCTCGGCCGTCGTGCTCGCCCACGGCGTCGGCGAGGGCGGCGGCCGGCCGCTCGAGGTGGCGGTCGAGCGGGTGGCGCGCGTGGACGGCGCCGTACGCCTCCTGACGGAGCTGCCTGCCGGCTACGTCGGCGCGCCGGTCTTCGGCGTGCAGGCCGGCGACGACGGGCCGGGGCTGCGGTGCCTGGGTCTGGTGCTGCCGGCGCGCGACGGTGGCCACCCGCTCGCCACCTTCGACCGCATCCGGGAGGCCGTCGACGCGGCGTGAGGCCGGCGGTGCGGCGCGCGGCCGGCCGGTGGCGGTCAGCCGTTCCGTGCGGGGACGCCCGCCGGGTCGGGCTCGTCGGCCGGCTGTCGGCTCGGGGGCGGGCTCTCCCCGGCGCGCACCGTCGGCCCGGCGTCGAAGAACGCGTCGGCCCAGCGGCCGACCTCCTCGAAGACCCTTTCGCGTACGGCGGGGCCGGAGAGCGTGAGGTCGTGCATGCCGCCGTCGAAGCGCGCCAGGGTGACGTGCCGGCCGAGGCGGGGCGCCCAGCGGACCATGTGCTCGACGTCCAGGACGGCGTCGGCGAGGGCGGCCGACTCGTGCCACTTCGTGCCCTTGAACGAGCGGGTCGAGCAGGCGAGCAGCACCGGCACCTGGATGTCCAGGCCGGCGCGGAGCTGCCGCTGGGCGGTGCGGATGGCGTTCAGCCAGCCCGCGCGTACGGGGAACCCGGCGAGCGGCTTCCAGGTCAGGTCGTAGTTCCACTCGCCGTGGTGCTCGGCGTGGATGCTCTGGCTGTAGACCGTGCCCAGCCCGAACGGCAGCACCCGGCGCGGCGCCCGCCGCCCCAACCGCCCGGCGGCGGCCACGAGGGGGCGGCGCACCAGCCACGGGGCGTTGATGTCGAAGAAGGGGCTGTTCAGGAAGAGCCCGTCGATGATCCCGGCGTCGCGGCGGGCGTGCGCCCAGAGCGGCAGGACCAGCCCGCCGGTGGAGTGGCCCATCGCGAGCAGCGTGTCGTGCCCGTCGTCCTCGCGGATGATCCTCGCGGCCGCGTCCAGCTCGGGGAAGTAGTCGCTGAGGTCCCGGCAGAAGTTCGGCGTCTGGTGGGGCCGCAGGCTGCGTCCGTACTTGCGCAGGTCGAGGGCGTAGAAGTCCCACCCTCGCTCGGCGAAGAAGTCGCCGAGGTGGCCCTGGAAGAAGTAGTCGGTGAAGCCGTGCACGTAGAGCACGGCCCGCCCCGTCGGGCGGTCGGCCCGGCGACGGACCAGGGTGGCGAACACCGGTCCCTCGTCGTCGGTGCCCAGGTCGATGGTCTGCCGCTCGTACGGCGGGCCCAGCACGTCCGGTTCCACGTCACCGACGGTACGCCGGGAAGCTACCGGGCGGTAGCCCCCGGGTGTGCCCGACCCCGTCCGCCCGCACCCGGCGGACGGGGTCTCAGGCGTGGGCGTCAGACCGTCTCGGCCTCGGCGCGGACGGGGTCCGTGTCGGGCTCGACGTCGGCGGCCGGCGGGGGCACGTCGCGCAGGTGCTTGTTGTGCCGCGGCTCCTGCTTGGTCTTCGCGTCGTTGAGCCGCCGCCGCAGGTCGTCGCGGACGTCGTTGAGCGCCGCGTGCAGGTCCTCCTCGGCGGAGGTGGTCACGATCTTCTGGCGCCCGGCGATCCAGCACTCCAGGGTGACCTTCTGCCCCCTGGCCTCCCGGTCCTTGACCGAGACCTCCAGCTCGGTGGCGTCGGCGTGGAAGCCGGCCAGCCGGGAGTCGAGCGTCGCGAACTGCTCCGCGATCCAGTTCCGGTCACCCTGGGAGAACCCCGCGCCGACCCGCAGGCACTCCGCCACGGTGGCCGGGTTGGCGACGGCGCTCATCGCCGCACCTGGCCCGGGACGATGGTGACTGCGGTGCTGGTCATCTTCATGATCGCTGACCTCTCGTTCGTCGTGCTGTCGGCGGTGCGGTTGATCGAATCCATACCCCGTCGCGCCCCGCCCGGAACGTGACATGTCGCCCCGTCCGTGGCCGCCGCCACGAGCGCGTCCGGCCTCCTGATCATCGAGCCGATCGTGCGGGCTTCCCAGGGCCGCCCGGCCCTAGCACACCGGGACCTTGATCGGGTCGTCGTCCACAGACGGTCCGGTTGTCCACAGGCCGACGTCCGGTGCTGGCGGCGCCCGTGCCGAGGGCACAGGCTCGGCACCGAGTCGACTCACGATGGCAAGCCCGATCTCCCCTGGAGGGACGATGTTCGACACCTACGTCACGATCGTGGGCAACGTGCTGACCGCGCCGGAGTGGCGTCGTACCACCCAGAGCAACACCCTGGTGGCCAACTTCAAGGTCGCCTCGACCGCCCGCCGGCTCGACCGCGACAGCGGGCGCTGGGTCGACGGCAACAGCCTGCGCGTACGGGTCAACTGCTGGCGCAAGCTCGCCGAGGGGGTGGCCGCCTCGGTGATGGTCGGCGACCCGGTGGTGGTCTGCGGCCGGCTCTACACCCGCGACTGGACCGACGACGCGGGCAACCACCGCTCGCTCTATGAGCTGGAGGCGGTGGCCGTCGGCCACGACCTGTCCCGGGGCCGCAGCCGCTTCCAGCGCAACCGGCCGACGATGACGACCAGCACCGTCGAGGACACCGAGGCCGAGCACCGGGTGCGCGGCGAGGCGACCGAGCCGGTGCCGGACGAGGAGGCCCCCGTCCTGCCGGACCACCGCCCGCTCGACGACGACTTCGCGCCCGACTTCGGCGCGTTCGCCGCCGGCCGTGGTGCGGCGGCCGACGACGCCGCCGACTCCCTCGACCCCTTCGACGACCCGGCGGACGATCCCCACGGCGAGGAGTTTGAGGGCCCGGAGCCGCAGCCCGACGGCCCGACGCCGGCACCCGGCCCGTCCGAGGACGCGTCGGGTGCCCGGGACGGCCGGCGTGACGCGGCGGCGGGGGAGCCGGGCCCGTCGGCGGAGGAGGCCGAGGCGGGCGTCTCCCCGGCCGGTCGTGGCCGCCGGGGCCGGGGGCGGGTGTCGCAGCCCGCGTGACCGCCCGCGCCCGGGTGACACGACGGGGGCGGGGTGGCGCCGGCGGTGCCGTCGTCACCCCGCGTGTCGCCCGGGACGCTCCGGGGGGTCGTTCTGGTGAGCGGCGCTGTCGCGGCGGGCGGTGCTGTCCGACCGTGGCGGGGTACGGGTGATCATTTGCACGGCACCCGGGCGTCCACCGTCGTTGTGCCCGGGGCGACGTCAAACGATCACGGGCGGCGCGGCCCCCGCCCGGTCGCCCGGTCGGGCGGCCGGACCGTCGGGCCATCGGGGGAGGTGAAGTGGCTGGCGCGGGGCGGGCGATCGGGGACGACGGTCGCCGGGGCGCGGGTGGTCGGGTGTTCGGCCGGGGAGGGGGTGGGCGCTCGGCTAGGCTGGCCGGCCGGAGGTGGTGGCGGGTGCGACAGGCGACGCCGGTGGCGACCGCGGCGGGACTGGTCGCGGGGTACGCCCTCGACGCGCTCCTCGGTGACCCCCGCCGCTACCACCCCGTGGCCGGCTTCGGCCGCGTCGCCGGGGCGCTGGAGCGGCGGACGTACCGCCCGGACCGGCTTGCCGGAGCGGCGTTCACCGCGCTGGCGGTCGGTGCGCCGGTGCTGCTCGGGGCGGCCGCCACGCTCGCCACCCGACGCCGACCGGTGGCCCGGGCCGCCCTGGTCGCCGCCGGCACCTGGACGGTGCTGGGCGGGCGCACGCTGCGGCACGAGGCCACCGTGATGGGGCGCGCGCTGCGCGGCGGCGACCTCCCGGCCGCCCGGCGGCGGCTCGGCCACCTCTGCGGCCGGAACCCGTCGGCGCTGGACGAGCCCGAACTGGCCCGCGCCACCGTGGAATCGCTCGCCGAGAACACCTCGGACGCGGTCGTCGCCCCGCTGCTGTGGGGCGCCGTCGCGGGGCTGCCCGGCCTGCTCGGCTACCGCGCGGCGAACACCCTCGACGCGATGGTGGGCCACCGCTCCCCCCGGCACGCCCGGTTCGGCACCCCGGCCGCCCGCCTCGACGACCTGCTCAACCTCGTGCCCGCGCGGCTGACGGGCCTGCTCACCATCGCCGTCGCCCCGGTCGCGCACGGCGACCGCGAGCGGGCGCTGCACGTGTGGCGGCGGGACCGCAACGACCACCCCAGCCCGAACGCCGGGCAGTGCGAGGCGGCGATGGCCGGCGCCCTCGGCGTACGGCTGGGTGGGCGCAACGTCTACTTCGGGCGGTCCGAGGTGCGTCCGTTCCTTGGCGACGGCCCCCGCCCCGAGGCGCGGCACCTCAAGCGGGCCGCCCGGATCTCGGGCGCGGTCGGGCTGGCCGCGCTCGGGTTGGCCGCCGCGTACCCCCTCACCCTCGGCCGCCTGGTGGGCGCCGTCGGCCGGCGGGCCGTCCACCGCGGCGTCGCGGCCCTGGTAGGGCGGGGGAGCCGCCGGTGAGCGGCGGCCTGCTGGTCGCCGGCACCACCTCCGACGCCGGCAAGAGCGTGCTGACGGCCGGCATCTGCCGCTGGCTGCACCGCCGGGGCGTGAAGGTCGCGCCGTTCAAGGCGCAGAACATGTCCAACAACTCCGCCGTCGTCGTCGGCCCCGACGGCCGGGGCGGCGAGATCGGGCGGGCGCAGGCGATGCAGGCCGCCGCCTGTGGTCTCGCCCCCGACCTGCGGTTCAACCCGGTGCTGCTCAAGCCCGGCAGCGACCTGGCCAGCCAGGTGGTGCTGCTCGGCGAGGCGGTCGACACGGTCACCGCGGGCAACTTCCGTGAGCTGCGTCCCCGCCTCGCCGAGACCGCGTACGCGGCGCTCGCCGAACTGCGGGCCGCGTACGACGTCGTGATCTGCGAGGGCGCCGGCAGCCCGGCGGAGATCAACCTGCGGTCCGGCGACTACGTGAACATGGGCCTGGCCCGGCACGCGGGACTGCCCGCGATCGTGGTCGGCGACATCGACCGGGGCGGGGTCTTCGCCTCGATGTTCGGCACCCTCGCCCTGCTGGACCCGGCCGACCAAGCGCTGGTCGCCGGCTTCGTGATCAACAAGTTCCGGGGCGACCTCGGGCTCCTCCGGCCGGGGCTGGACATGCTGCGCCAGGTCACCGGCCGCCCCACGTACGGGGTGCTGCCCTGGGCGCTCGACCTCTGGCTCGACGCGGAGGACTCGCTCGCGTACGGCCGGGTGCTCGGTCGACCCGCCGCCCCACGCGGCACCGACTGGCTGGACGTGGCCGTGGTGCGGCTGCCCCGGATCAGCAACGCCACCGACGTCGAGGCGCTTGCCACCGAGCCGGGCGTACGGGTCCGGCTGACCGTCGAGCCGGCCGAGCTGGCCGCCGCCGACCTGGTCGTACTGCCCGGCTCGAAGTCGACCGTGGCCGACCTGGCCTGGCTGCGGCAGACCGGCCTGGCCGACGCCGTCCTGGCGCACGCGGCGGCGGGCAGGCCGCTGCTCGGCATCTGCGGCGGCTTCCAGATGCTGGCCCGGACGATCCACGACCCGGTGGAGAGCCGGCAGGGGAGCGTGCCGGGGCTGGGCCTGCTGCCGATCGAGGTAACCTTCGACCCGCGCAAGACCGTCCGCCAGTCGACCGGCACCGCCGGTGGCGACGTCCCGGTCCGCGGTTACGAGATCCACCACGGGTACGTCTCACACGCCGACCCGGCACTGGCCCCGCTGCTGACCTGTGCCGACGGCAGCGGCGAGGGCGCGGTGGCCGGTGCCGTGCACGGCACCCACTGGCACGGCGCCTTCGAGTCCGACGGGTTCCGCCGCCGTTTCCTGACCGAGGTGGCCCGGCTCGCCGGCCGGACCGGCTTCACGGTGGCCCCGGACACCGCGTTCGCCGCCGTGCGCGAGCGCAGCCTGGACCTGCTCGGTGACCTGGTCGAGGAGCACCTCGACACCGACGCCCTCTGGCGCCTCGTCGAGTCCGGCCCGTCCGCCGGCCTCCCCTTCATCCCACCCGGTGCCCCGAAGCTCCCCTGATCCCACCGACCGCGCGCCCCACCCGAGGGAGCTGCCACCCCGTCGCGCCCGCAGTGGGTCGGGGGCGGGTCAGGGGCGGACATCGGCGGGGCGGTCGGACATCGGCAGCCCCGCCTCACGCCACGCCTGCACGCCGCCGATCATGTCGGTCGCGCGGTGCAGACCGAGCGCCCGCAGGCTCGCCACGGCGAGACTGGAGCTGTAGCCCTGCCGGCACACCACCACGATCCGCAGGTCGTACCCGGTCGCCTCCGGGATCCGCCACGCGCTCGCCGGGTCGAGCCGCCACTCCAGCACCGTACGATCGATCACGATGGCGCCGGGGAGGTCACCCTGCTCCCGTCGCTGCACGTCGGTACGGGTGTCCACCAGCAACGCCCCGGTACGGACCGCCTCGACGGTCTGGTGCGGGGTCAGCCGGCGTACCCCGGCGCGGGCCTGTTCCAGGAGGGCGTCAACGCCCGGACTCATCACGCTGTGGGACACCAGCAGATCATCGCGTCCCGTCCCGGGCTCCGCCCGACGAACGCCCCGGCCCGCCCGACGACCGCTCGTTCGGGCGACCCCCGATCGGAGCGACCGCGCGGCCCGCCCCCGCGGCAGGGCGGGCGGCCCGTGGGAGCGGGCCGGAAGACGGGGGCGCGCGTACGGACGGGGACCGGCCTGGCTACGGTCGGCCATGTGGCGGTGGCGGTGGTCGAGGCGTACGACCGGCTGGCCCGGCGGGTCCTGGCCGGGCCGGCGCGGTTGGGGCGGACCCGGCTGGTGGCGGTGGACGGGCCGAGCGGCGCGGGCAAGAGCGCGTTCGCGGCGCGACTCGCGGACGCCCTCGCCGCCCTGCCCGGCGCCCGCCCGCCGCCGGTGGTGCACACCGACGACCTGCTCGACGGCTGGGAGGACCAGCTCACCTTCTGGCCGCGGTTGCAGGAGTGCGTGCTCGGGCCGCTGCGCGCCGGACGGCCGGGGGCGTACCGCCGGTACAGCTGGGTCCGTGGGGCCTTCCTGCCGCGCCCGGTGCCGGTCCCGGTCGCGCCGGTGCTCCTCGTCGAGGGGGTGAGCGCCGCGCGGGCCGCCGTCGCCGCGGACCTCACCCTGGCCGTCTTCGTCACCGCCCCGCAGGCGTTGCGGCTGGCCCGGGCGCTGGAGCGCGACGGCCCGGGCATCCTGCCGGAGCTGCGCCGCTGGCACCTCGGGGAACGGGCGCACTTCGCCGCCGACGGCACCGAGGCGCGGGCGGACCTGGTGGTCGACGGCGCCCCGGGTCTGCCGCACGACGCCGACCGTTACTACGTGCGCCGCCGCTGAGGGCCGTCGGGGCCGGCCGGGACCGACCCGTCGCTGCGGGCTCGGGCGGTGCGGTCGGTAAGGCCGGCATACGATGCCGGTCATGACCACACCGATCATGTCCGAGTCCGAGGTCCGGGCCGCCGTCGAGCGGGAACTGCCCGGGGTCCGGGCCGACCTGGAACGCCTCGTCCGCATCCCCGGCATCGCGTTCGAGGGCTTCGACCACTCGCACGTGGAGCGTTCCGCCGAGGCGGTGGCCGAGCTGCTGCGCGGCTGCGGCCTCGACGTGAGGATCGTGCGCTCCGGTGGCCAGCCGGCGGTCATCGGCAGGAGGGCGGCCCCGCCCGGGGCGCCGACGGTGCTGCTCTACGCCCACCACGACGTGCAGCCGGTCGGCGACCTGTCGCTGTGGGAGTCGGATCCGTTCGAGCCGGTGGAGCGGGACGGCCGGCTCTACGGCCGGGGCGCCGCCGACGACAAGGCCGGCATCATGGCGCACGTGGCGGCGCTGCGCGCCTTCGGTGACGCGCTGCCGGTCGGCGTGGTGCTCTTCATCGAGGGCGAGGAGGAGTACGGCTCCGACTCGTTGGAGCGGCTGCTCGCCGAACACCGCGACGAGATCGCCTCGGACGTCATCGTGATCGCCGACTCCGCCAACTGGGACATCGGCGTACCGGCGCTGACCACCTCGCTGCGCGGCATCGTCAACTGCTTCGTGGAGGTGCGCACCCTCGACCACGCCGTGCACAGCGGCATGTACGGCGGCGCGGTGCCGGATGCGCTGACCGCCCTGGCGCGGTTGCTGGCCACCCTGCACACCGAGGCCGGCGACGTGGCGGTGGACGGGCTCGTCGCCCGGGAGGGCGCGAGCGTCGACTATCCGCAGGACCGGTTCCGCGCCGAGGCCGGGCTGGCCGAGGGCGTGAGCCTGATCGGCACCGGGCGGATCACCGACCGGCTCTGGACCAAGCCGGCCCTCGCGGTGCTGGGGATCGACGCCCCGGCCACCGGCGAGGCGCCGAACGCCCTGGTGCCGGCCGCGAAGGCCAAGCTGAGCGTACGGCTGGCGCCGGGCGACGACCCGAAGCGGGCGTACGCGGCCCTGCGCGCGCACCTGGAGAAGCACGCGCCGTGGGGCGCGCGGGTGGGTGTCACCTTCGAGCACGACGGCGAACCGTGCGTCATCGACGCCTCCGGCCCGATGTTCGACGCGGCCCGCTCGGCGTTCCGGACCGCCTGGGACGGCACCGACCCGGTGGACCTCGGCATCGGTGGCTCGATCCCGTTCATCGCCACCTTCCAGGAGATGTTCCCGCAGGCGGCGATCCTGGTCACCGGCGTGGAGGACCCGCACGCCCGCGCGCACGGCCCGAACGAGAGCCTGCACCTCGGGGAGTTCGCCCGGGTCTGCCTGGCGGAGGCGCTGCTGCTGAAGAAGGTCGCCGAGGCGGGCGTCGACGGGCGTTAGGTGTCGGAACCGTAACTTCGCGGTCGATGTGGGAGTTTGCGGTGTGTCGACGGTGGGGTTGTTATAGCCTCTCGAACATGCGTACGAACGAGGTGATGGGTCGGCTCGAGGCCGCCGTCAGCGCACTGGGGGACGTCGACGTCTCCGCGTGGTCCGAGGACACGCTCAAGGAACAGCTCGGCGACCTGTCCGCCGCGCTGGTCGCGCTCGACCGAGGGCTCTCCCGGGTCGCCGAGGAGATCCGGGCCCGCGGGCTGCGCATCGAGGAACCCGTCTCCGCCTGACCCGCCCACCCCGGGCGGGGCGGGCGGTTCGCGACGGCCGGGCACGGCAATGCCCGGGTCGTGTCGGGGGTGGCTGGCAGGATGGAGCCCGTGCGGTTCCTCGACCTGGCAGCCACCTCCGCCGCCGTCGGCGCCACCCGGGCCCGGAAGGCCAAGGTGGAGCTGCTCGCCGCCGCGTTGCGGGCGCTCGACCCGCCCGAGGTTCCGGCGGGTGCCGGCTGGCTGGCCGGCGAGCTGCGCCAGCGGCAGACCGGGGTGGGCTGGGCGAGCCTGCGTGACCTCCCGCCGCCGGCCGCCGAGGCGACCCTGACCGTGGCCGCCGTCGACGCGGCCATCGACGAGATCGCCTCCGTGCACGGGCCGGGTTCCCAGACCCGCCGCCGGGAGCTGCTCGGCGCGCTCTTCGCCGCCGCCACCGTCGAGGAGCAACGGCTGCTGACCGGGCTGTTCAGCGGCGAGCTGCGCCAGGGCGCGCAGGCGGGGCTGCTCGCCGACGCGGTGGCACGGGCCGCCGACGTGCCGGTCGCCGCCGTACGCCGGGCGCTGCTGCTCGCCGGCGACCTGCGCGCGGTCGCGGTCGCCGCGCTCGACGGAGGCGCGGCGGCGCTGTCGGCGTTCGGCCTCCAGGTCGGCCGTCCGCTCGCGCCGATGCTCGCCCAGAGCGCGCCCTCGGTGGACGAGGCGCTCGCGGCCACCGGCGTCCCCGCCGTGGTCGACGTCAAGCTCGACGGCATCCGGATCCAGGTCCACCGCTCCGGTGACGACATCGCCGTGTTCACCCGCAGCCTGGACGACATCACCGCCCGGGTGCCGGAGGTGGTCGCCGCCGTGCGGGCGTTGCCCGCCCGCGAGCTGGTGCTCGACGGGGAGGCGATCGGGCTCGACCAGACCGGCCGACCGCTGCCCTTCCAGCAGACGTCGAGTCGGGCGGCGCGGCGCGCCACGGCGAGCGGCACCGACCGCCCCCCGGTCGCCCCGGCCGTGCGCGCCGCCGCCGCGGCCACCGGCGAGACGGTGCTGACGCCCTACTTCTTCGACCTGCTGCACCTCGACGGCGACGACCTGGTCGACCGGCCGGGCCGGGAACGCTGGGCCGCGCTCGACGCCGCCGTCGACGCCTCGCTGCTGGTCGGCCGGATGGAGGCCGACGGCCCCGAGCGGGCCGGCGAGGCGTTCGCCGCCGCGATCGACGCCGGCCAGGAGGGGGTCGTGGTCAAGGCGCCCGACGCCCCCTACGACGCCGGCCGTCGGGGCGCCGCCTGGGTGAAGGTGAAGCCCCGGCACACCCTGGACCTGGTGGTGCTGGCCGTGGAGTGGGGCAGTGGGCGGCGCCAGGGATGGCTGTCCAACCTGCACCTCGGCGCCCGCGACCCCCGCACGGGCGACTTCGTCATGCTCGGCAAGACGTTCAAGGGCCTCACCGACGAGCTGCTGCGCTGGCAGACCGAGCGTTTCCTCGGTCTCGCCGTGGAGCGCGGCGACTGGGTGGTGCGGGTCCGTCCCGAGCAGGTGGTCGAGATCGCGTTCGACGGGGTGCAGACCAGCTCCCGCTACCCGGGCGGGATGGCGCTGCGCTTCGCCCGGGTGGTGCGCTACCGCGACGACAAGACGGCGGCGCAGGCCGACACCATCGACGCCGTACGCGCCATCCACGCCGGCCGCGTGACCGGCTGAGCCGGCCGCGCCACACTCCTCGGGTCGGCCGGGCGGCCGGCGCCGAGCGTCAGGCGGCGCCCTGCGGGGCGGGCTCGGCGGCCCGGTCGACGGGACGCCGCGGCTGGACGCCCGCCAGCCGGCGGGCCTCCCGGCGGGCCACCCAGCCGTAGCCGAACAGGGTCATCACGGCGAAGATCCACCACTGCACGACGTAGCCGAAGTTCTGCCAGTTGTTGGTGTATCCGACCGGCACGTCCTTGAAGACCGGGTCGGCCGCCGGGCTCTGCCCGTCCAGCAGCAGGTACGCCCCGTGCACCGGGTAGGGCAGCTCCCTGGCCAGCCGGGGCACGCCGATCCGTCGCGTCTCCAGCTTGCCGGCGCGCCGGGTCACGGCGACCGAGCCGCTCTCGCTCAGGTGCACCCGCCCCGTCACGGTGACCTCGCCGGGCGGCAGCGCCGGCACGTCCGGCTGGACGGTCGCGTCGCCGCCGCGGGCCGGCGGGATCCAGCCCCGGTCCACGAGCACGGCCGTGCCGTCGGCCAGCACCAGCGGGGTGACGACCTCGAAGCCGACCGTGCGGTCCACCGAGCGCCCCCGGACCAGGACCACGTTCGCCGGGTCGTAGCGGCCCGTCACGGTGACCTTGGTCCAGGCCCTCTCGGCGGTGGGGGCGGGGCCGGCCGTGCCGCTGCCACCGGTCGGGGCGGGCAGCACGTCACGCAGCGGCACCGGGTCCATCCGCAGCCCGGCGTCGATCCTCTCGTTGATCGCCGTGCGGCCGCGGTAGCGGTCCAGCTGCCAGTTGCCGAGCAGCACCATCACCGCCGCGGCGACCAGGGTCAGCGCGAGAATGCCCAGCCAGCGCGGCGTCAGCAGGAACCGGTACACGCCCACGAGGCTACCCCTGTGACCGGAGGCACTCGCTTCGACAACCCCCCTTCCGGTCCCGGACGGACCGCCGCCGGGCCCGTCCGGCCGCGCGCCGACACCGCCGTCGGGTCCGCCCGGCCGCACGCCGACACCGCCGACAGGGGCCGTTCGGCGGCGGCCACCCGCCGGTCGGTTGGGCTATCGTCACGCGGGCGGACCGCGCCGTCGGCCCGTCGCAGGTCCCACGCCGCCCCGCAGGGAGTCGATGATGACCGTCGTGCCGCGCCTGGTGCTCAGCGCGCCGTCCTCCGGCCACGGCAAGAACGCGCTCGCGATCGGGCTGCTCGCCGCGTTCGCCGACCGGGGCGTCGACGTCGCCGGGTTCAAGGTCGGCCCCGACCGCGTCGACGCCGCGTACCTCGGGCTGGCCGCCGGCCGCCCCGGTCGCACCCTCGACCCCCGGCTGGTCGGCGTCGACCGCGTCGCCCCGCTCGTCGGGCACGGCGCGGCCGGCGCCGGGCTCGCGCTGGTGCAGGGCAGCATGGGCCTGTACGACAGCCTCACCGGCCGCCCCGAGACCGAGTCGACGGCCGCCGTGGCCACCGCGTTGCGCAGCCCGGTCGTGCTGGTGGTCGACGTGGCCGCGACGGGGCAGTCGGTGGCGGCCCTGGTGCACGGCTTCCGGTCGTACGACGAGCAGCTCTGGCTCGGCGGGGTGATCCTCAACCGGGTGGCCTCCGCCCGGCACGAGGAGCTGCTGCGCGAGGCGCTCGACGACATCGGGGTGCCGGTCTACGGCGCGCTGCGCCGCCAGGACCTGCCGTCGGTGCTGCCGGCCCGCCGCTACGGGGCGGTGCCCGCGCTGGCCCGCACCGACGAGGCCACCCGCGCGGTCCGCCGGCTCGGCGAGGCGGTCGCCGCCACCGTCGAGCTGGACCGGTTGCTGGCCCTGGCCCGCTCCGCCCCGCCGCTGCCCGCGCCGGCGTGGGCGCCGGAGGCCGGCCGGGAGACCGTCGGGCCGCGTCCGGTGGTCGCCGTCGCCGGGGCGCCGGGCGGCAGCTACAGCCACGCCGAGACCGCCGAGCTGCTGCGGGCGGCCGGCGCCGAGGTGGTGACGGTCGACCCGCTGCACGACGAGGCGCTGCCCGCCGGCACCGGCGCGCTGGTCGTCGGCGGCGGGCTGCCCGAGTCGTACGCCGGGCAGCTCTCCGCCAACCGCCGGCTCTGCATCGCGGTCGCCGAGCTGGCCCGCACCGGGCGGCCGGTCGTCGCCGAGGGGGCGGGCCTGCTCTGGCTGGCGCGGGAGCTGGACGGGCTGCCGATGTGCGGCGTGCTCGACGCGGTGGGCACGCGCCGCGAGGGCCTGGTGGCGGGCTACCGGGAGGCGACCGCGCTGAGCGAGAGCCTCGTGGGACCGGTGGGCACGGTGGTGGCCGGGCACAAGGAGCACCACGCCGTGCTCACCCCGCGCGCCGGGGCGCGGCCGGCGTGGAGCTGGGACGGCGGGGCGCCCGAGGGCTTCGTCTGGCGGGGCGTGCACGCCTCGCAGCTCACCCTGCACTGGGCGGCGTACCCGCGGCTCGCGGCCCGCCTCGTGGACGCGGCGGTGGCGGCGGATCCCGCGACCGCCCGGCCCGACGGGGTGCCCGCGTGATCGGTCAGGTGGCGGTCCGTCGCTTCCCGCCGCTGACGGTCTCCACTCCCCGCACCGAGGTACGCGCGCTGACCCGCGCGGACGCGGCGGCGGCCGACGAGGTCTTCGCCGACCGGCAGACCCGGCGCTGGCTGCCGCTGGCCGACACCTCCGGCCAGATCGACGGGCTCGCCTGGTGCACCGACCTGGCCCGGCAGCGGCGCGACAGCGGCGACGGCGACCACTACGCGGTGGTGCGTCGCGAGGACGACCGGGTGGTGGGCTGCCTGTGGACCCGGCGCACCGACTGGGGTGCCCGGTGCACCGAGGTCTCCTACGCGATGGCGGCACACGCGCGGGGCTTCGGCCTGGCGGCCGAGGCGGTCGACGCGCTCGCCATCGCGCTGATCCTCGAACACGGCTTCCAGCGCGTCGAGCTGCGGGTCGCCCCGGGCAACCTGGCCTCCCGCCGGGTCGCCGAGAAGGCCGGCTTCAGCTACGAGGGCCTGCTCCGCAACGCGGGCTTCGTGCGGGGCGGCCGGGTGGACCTGGAGGTCTGGTCCCTGGTCTCCGCCGATCTCCGCTGACCCGCCCGACCCGCCCGACCCGCCCGGCCCGCGCTGGCTCCGCCCGGCCCGCGCCGATGCATCCGGTCAGCGCGGAACCGGTCAGCCGACCATGCGGTCCGAGGGCGGGGTGAACTGGCGGGTGGGCTGGCCCTTGAGGCCGTCGCGGAGGGTCTGCGCCACCGCCTTGATCGGGATCTGCGACTGGCCGTCGCCGACGGCGTTGAACGGGTTGTCCGGGTCGGAGATGAAGCTCGCCGCCGCCAGTTCCGGGGTGTAGCCGACGAACCACGCCGACCGGGTGCTGTCGGTGGTGCCCGTCTTGCCCGCGACGGGGCGGCCGACGGTGCCGCGCACGCTGTCGGCGGTCGACCAGCCGCCGCAGCTCCCGCGCGCCGGCCTGTCGCCGGTCGGGCAGCGGGCGGCGTCGGTGGCGGCGCGGGCGGCGTCGGCGTTCACCACCTGTCGGCAGCGGGGCTTGGCGACCTCGCGTTCGATCCCGGAGGCGGTTTTCCAGGTGGTCGGCGTGCCGTCGCGGTCGTAGATCGCCTGCACCGGGATCGCCTCGCAGTAGCGGCCGTCCGCGGCGATCGCGGCGTACGCGTTGGCCATCTCCAGGGGTGTGGCGTCGGAGACGCCGAGGGTGAACGCGCCCCACTTCTTCACCTTGGCCGGGGAAGCCTGTTCCTTGTCGACGTCGGTGCGCCAGCGCAGCCCGAGCTGCTCGGCGAGGTGGACCGCCTTGTCGGCGCCGACCTGCTCCTCCAGCCACACGAAGTACGTGTTGACCGACTTGCCGAAGCCGGACCACATGGTCTGGTTGCCGCTCATCGCGCCGCTGGCGTTGGACGGCGCCCAGCCGTCGTAGACCTCGGAGCGGTACCGGTGCGGGGCGTTGAACGAGGTGGACAGCGGCATGCCCGCGTTGAGCGCGGCCAGCATCGGGAACATCTTGAACGTCGAGCCGGCCTGGTAGCCCGGCAGGTCGCCGCCGCCGAGCAGGGGCGCCACGGTGTTCGGGTAGTTCGCCTTCACCTTCGGCCCGGCCTCGGGATTGGAGCTCTGCCCGTTCTCGCTCAGGTTCAGTGAGTACGTCCGGTTCACCGCCATCGCCTTGACCCGCCCGGTGCCGGGCTCGGAGACCACGATGCCGTTGGCGAACGGGCTACCGGTGTTCTCCTTGGCGCCGACGTTCTTCTCGGCCGCCTCCTGGATCTTCGGGTCCAGGCTGAGCACGATCCGGTAGCCGCCCCGGCGCAGCTTGTCCATCCGCTCCAGCCGGTTCTCCCCGAACGCGGGCTGCGTGCTCCACCAGTTCTTCAGGTAGTCGCAGGCGAAGCCCCAGCTGTTCCACTTCTCGGGCACGGAGGCGCAGTCGTTGGGCGGATAGGTCAGCTTCAGCCGGATCGGTTCGGTCTTCGCCCGGGCGGCGGCGTCCGGCGAGAGGTAGCCGAGGTCGGTCATCCGGTCCAGCACGTAGTTGCGCCGGCCGGTGGCGTCCTTCTGGTCGGAGCTGGCCGGGTCGTACTCGGACGGGGACTTGACCAGCCCGGCGAGGGTGGCGGCCTCGACGGGGCTGAGGTCCTTGGGGGCCTTGGAGAAGAAGATCTCGCTGGCCGCGTAGATGCCGTACGCGCGGTGGCCGAAGTACGCGGAGTTGAGGTAGCGCTCCAGGATCTGCTCCTTGCTCAGCTCCTTCTCCAGGTCCATCGCCATCCGCATCTCCCGGATCTTGCGCACGCTGGTCTGCTGGGTGGCCTCCTGCACCTCCTTCGGCGTCTTCGCGCTGTCCCGCAGCGCCATCCGCACGTACTGCATGGTGAGCGTGGAGGCGCCCTGGGAGACGCCGCTGGAGCGGGCGTTCGCCACGAAGGCGCGGGCGACGCCCTTTGGGTCGACGCCGCGGTGCTGGTGGAAGCGGTTGTCCTCGGCGGCGACGATCGCCTGCTGCATGTGCGGCGAGATGTCGGCCAGCTTCGTGTACTGCCGGTACTCCTCGTAGAACATCGTCAGCACCGTCTTTCCGTCCGGCGCGTAGACGTACGACGTCTCGGCCGGCAGGGCGGTGGTGAGGATCTTGGTCTTGTGTTCCATGGCGTGCGCCGTGACCTTGGCGCCGAGGCCGGTGGCGGCGGCGACCGGGTACGCCACGGCGGCGACCACGATGCCGGCGATGAGTCCGGCGCGCAGGAGGGGAACGAGACGACCAGCGGCAGCAAGGGGTCGATTGCTCACTGCCTCAAGTTATGACATTTCCGATTCACACCTGAGAAATATTCATGAACACCCGTGTGGTGACGCGGCCCACGCCGGGATCTGCTGTCCCGCGCGCCACGTTCCCGGCAGGATCGCGGACATGCGTGGTCAGCCGACCGAGAGCCTCCCGGGAGCCGGGCCCGAACCCGAACCCGGACCCGGACCCAGGGCCGAACCCGAAGCCGAACCCGGACCCGAAGCCGAACCCGGCCCCGGGGCCGAGGCCTCCGGGCCCGACCTCACCCACCACGGGGACGCCGAGGTGGGGCCGGGCCTGGTCGACCTTGCCGTCAACGTGCGCCGCGACCCGATGCCGGACTGGCTGGCCGATCCGGTCACCGCCGCGCTCGGCGACCTCGCCGCCTACCCCGACCCGGGGCCGGCGCGCGCGGCGGTCGCCGCCCGGCACGGTCGCCCGCCCGCCGAGGTGCTGCTGACCGCCGGCGCGGCCGAGGGCTTCGTGCTGCTCGCCCGGGCGCTGACCGACGTGCGCCGGCCGGTGGTCGTGCACCCGCAGTTCACCGAGCCCGAGGCCGCGTTGCGCGCCGCCGGGCACCGGGTGGAGCGGGTGCTGCTCGACGCGGACGACGACTTCCGGCTGGATCCGGCCCTGGTGCCCGACGACGCCGACCTCGTGGTGATCGGCAACCCGACCAACCCCACGTCGGTGCTGCACCCCGCCGCCGACCTGGCCGCCCTCGCCCGCCCCGGCCGGGTGCTGGTGGTCGACGAGGCGTTCGCCGACACCACCGTGGCCCCCGGTGTGGCCGGCGAACCGGAGTCGCTGGCCGCCCGGCGGGACCTGCCCGGCCTGCTGGTGGTCCGCAGCCTCACCAAGACCTGGGGCCTGGCCGGCCTGCGCATCGGCTACCTGCTCGGCGAGGCCGCGCTGCTTCAGCGGCTGGCCGCCGCCCAGCCGCTCTGGGCCGTCTCCACCCCGGCCCTGGCCGCCGCGTCGGCCTGCGCCACGCCCGTCGCGGTCGAGGCCGAGCGCGCCATCGCCGCCCGACTCGCCGCCGACCGCGAGCACCTGGTCGCCCGCCTGTCGGCCCTGCCGGGCGTACGCGTCGCCGGCCGTCCCGCCAGCGCGTTCGTGCTGGTGCACGTCCCCGGGGCCGCCGACGTGCGGCTCGCCCTGCGGCGGCGCGGCTGGGCGGTGCGCCGCGGCGACACGTTCCCCGGCCTCGGCCCGGACTGGCTGCGCGTCGCCGTCCGAGACCCGGCCACCACCGACGCGTTCACCGAGGTACTGGCGGAGGTCCTGGAGGCATGACGGTGCAGACCACGATCGCGGCGATCCGACCGCCGGACGAGTCGGCGATGGCCGCCGCCCGCGAGTTGCAGGGCCGGCTCACCAAGCCCGCCGGCTCCCTCGGCGCCCTGGAGGAACTCTCCGTACGCCTCGCCGGCCTGGCCGGGCACTGCCCGCCGCCGCTGCCCGAGCCGGCCGCCGTCGCGATCTTCGCCGGTGACCACGGCGTGCACGCCCAGGGGGTGACGCCCTGGCCGCAGGAGGTCACGGCGCAGATGATCGGCAACTTCCTGGCCGGCGGCGCGGTGGTCAACGCGTTCGCCCGGCAGGCCGGCGCCTCGGTCACCGTGGTCGACGTCGGCGTGGCCACCCCGATCCCGGCCGCCGCGCCGGGCGAGGAGGCCGCCGGCGCCCCGCCGACCCGCGACGCGCCCCGGCTGGTCGCGGCGAACGTCCGCCCCGGCACCCGGGACCTTGCGGTGACCGCCGCGCTCACCCGGGACGAGGCCCGCGCGGCGGTGGAGACCGGCATCCGGGTGGCCGACGAGCTGATCGACGCCGGGGCGGGCATCCTGCTCACCGGCGACATGGGCATCGGCAACACCACGCCGGCCGCCGCCCTGATCGCCGCGTTCGCCGGCATCGACCCGGCGGAGACGACCGGCCGGGGCACCGGGGTCGACGACCCGACGTACGCCCGCAAGGTGGCGGTCGTGCGGGCCGCGCTGCGCCGGCACGCCCCCGACCCGGCCGACCCGCTGGGCGTGCTGGCCGCCGTCGGCGGCCTGGAGCACGCCGCGCTGGCCGGGCTGATCCTGGGCGCCGCCGCCCGCCGCACGCCGGTGCTGCTGGACGGGGTCATCGCGGTCGCCGCGGCGCTCGCCGCGGCGGCCTTCGCCCCGCACGCCGTGGCCGCGATGGTGGCCGGGCACCGCTCCGCCGAGCCGGGGGCCACGGTCGCGCTGCGCCGGCTGGGCCTGGAGCCGCTGATCGACCTCGGGCTGCGCCTGGGCGAGGGCACCGGCGCGCTGCTCGCGCTGCCGGTGGTCACCGGCGCGGTCCGGGTGCTGCACGAGGTCGCCACCTTCGACTCGGCGGGGGTGGCCGAGAAGTGAGCGGACGAACCGGCGCACCGGGCGGCGGGGCGGTGGCGTGAGCGGCAGCCCGTACCCGCTCGGCCTGCGGCTCGCCGGCCGACGGGTGGTCGTGGTGGGCGGGGGAGTGGTGGCGACCCGGCGGGTGCCGGCGCTGCTCGACGCCGGCGCGCACGTGCTGCTCGTCGCGCCGGAGCTGACCCCGGCGCTGCGCGCGCACGTCGACGCGGGACGGCTGCACTGGGCGCCGCGCCGGTTCGCCCCCGACGACCTCGACGGCGCGTGGCTGGTCCAGGTCGCGATCGACGACCCGCTCGCCGCCGCGTCGGTCAGCGCCGCCGCCGCCGAGCGCCGCATCTTCTGCGTACGCGCCGACGACCGCGCCGCGGCCACCGCCTGGACGCCGGCGGTGACCCGGCACGGGCCCGTGACCGTGGCGGTGCTCGGCGGGGGCGACCCGCGCCGGGCGATGGCCGTCCGCGACGCCGTCCGGGCCCTGCTGGAGGTGCGGGAGGGCACCCCGTCGGCGCCCACGGGGCGGGAGGGGACCCCGCCGGGCACCCGGCCCGGGCGGGTCGCGCTGGTCGGCGCCGGGCCGGGCGACCCGGAGCTGATCACCGTCAGGGGCTGGCGGCTGCTCACCGAGGCGGACGTGGTGGTCGCCGACCGGCTCACCCCCGGGCTGCTCCTCGACGAGCTGCGCGCCGACGTCGAACTCGTGGACGCCTCCAAGATCCCCTACGGTCCGTCCCGTACGCAGGAGGAGATCAACCGGATCCTGGTGGACCGGGCCCTGGCCGGCCGGTTCGTGGTCCGGCTCAAGGGCGGCGACCCGTACGTCTTCGGCCGGGGTGGCGAGGAACTGCTGGCCTGCGCGGCGGCCGGCGTGCCGGTGACCGTGGTGCCCGGCGTGACCAGCTCGATCGCGGCCCCGGCCGTGGCGGGCATCCCGGTCACCCACCGGGGGGTGGCCCACGAGTTCACGGTGGTCTCCGGGCACGTCGCACCCGACTCGCCGGCCTCCCTGGTCCGCTGGGACGCGCTGGCCGGGCTGCGCGGCACGCTGGTCGTCCTGATGGGGCTGAAGAACCTCGCCGCGATCACCGCGACGCTGATCGCGCACGGCCGTCCGGCGCAGACCCCGGCCGCCGTGGTGCAGGAGGGCACGACCGGTGGGCAGCGGGTGCTCCGGTCGACGCTCGGGGCGGTGGCCGCCGACGTGGTCGCCGAGGGGATCCGGCCCCCTGCCGTGGTGGTCGTCGGCGACGTGGTGGGGACGCTCGACGGCTGAGCCGACGGGCGGGTCGGTGGCGTCAGGCGCGCGTGTTGACGCTCTGCGGCCAGGAGCCGGTGTGCGGCGTCCAGCCCTGGAGGGTGGCGGGGATGCCCACCCGGGTGTTGCAGTTGATGATCTGGAAGTGCAGGTGCGCCCCGGTGGCGTTCCCGGTGGCGCCCGACGAGCCGATGACCCGGCCCTGCGGGACCCAGTCCCCGGTGTTGTAGATCGCCTGGTTCAGGTGGATGTAGTGGCTGCACTGGCCATTCGAGTGTCGGATTATCACCTCGATGCCGTTGCCCGGGTACACCGACCAGTTCGAGACGAGGACGGTGCCGGCCTGCACGGCGGAGACCTCGTACCAGGCCGGGAGCCCGAAGTCCCAGGCGTACTCGTTGTAGGGGCCGACGTGCGAGTAGGTGCCCTCCGGGCCCTGGGTGACCCGGTAGGACTCGCCTGCCGGATAGGGCAGCTCGTAGTAGTAGTCCACGGCCGAGGCGGGCGTCGGTGCGACGACCACGACCCCGACGGCCACCAGCAGGGCACTGATCGTCGCGCCCGCCCGGCGCAGGGTTCTCGTCATTCTGTTCACTACGACATCTCCGTCCGGAATACCGAGACAAATTTGACTGCGTCTATTCGACGCCATCGGTGGCAGCTAAACAGAAATACCGAAGTCGATCAATGGAAGATGCCGCAACTGGGGTCGTGAGAGTAGTCGGTAGGGGGTCGCCGCCACACACGCGACGGCGGCCGGAGAAGGGATCTCCGGCCGCCGTCTTTCGCTGGTCAGGTCACTGCTTGAGCATGTTGTCCAGCAGCAGAGCGCAGCGGATCAGACCGAGGTGGCTGTACGCCTGCGGGTGGTTGCCCAGCCCGCGCTCGGCCAGCGGGTCGTACTGCTCGGGCAGCAGACCCGTCGGGCCGGCGGTGTCCACCATCTGCGAGAACAGCTCCTCGGCGTCGGTACGCCGCCCGGTGCGCAGGTACGCCTCGATGAGCCACGCCGTGCAGATGTGGAAGCCGCCCTCGCGCCCGGGCAGGCCGTCGTCCCAGTGGTAGCGGTAGACGACCGGACCGCTGCGCAGATCCGCCTCGATCCGCAGGACGGTGGAGAGGAAGCGCGGATCGTCGCCGGGGAGCAGGCCGGAGAGCCCGATCCACAGCGACGAGGCGTCCATGTCCTCGTCCCCGTACGCCACGCTGTAGGCCTCGACGGTCTCGTGCCAGCCGTACTCCAGCACGTTGGCGCCGATGCGGTCGCGCAGCTCCACCCACTCCGGCCGGTCCTCGCCGCCGTGCTGGCGCATGACGTGCAGCGCCCGGTCGACGGTCATCCAGCACATCACCTTCGAGAAGATGTGGTGCCGCGGGGGGAGGCGGGCCTCCCAGATGCCGTGGTCGGGCTCGTGCCAGCGGCGGCGGACGGCCTCGACCATGTTGTCGAGCACCCGCCACTCGTCCTCGCGTACGGAGCCGCGGGCGTCGGCCACGGCCGCGATCAGGTCCGCGATCGGGCCGAAGACGTCGAGCTGGAGCTGGTGGTTGGCGAGGTTGCCGACCCGCACCGGCCGGGAGCCGGCGTAACCGGGCAGGGTGTCGATGACCGCCTCGGCGCCCAGCTCGTAGCCGTCCACCGTGTAGAGCGGGTGCAGCCGCTCCGGGTGCCCGCCGGTGCGCTCGATGCACCCGTCGACCCAGCGCAGCAGCGCCTCGGCCTCCTCGATCGAGCCCAGGTCGACCAGGGACCGCGCGGTCATCGCCGCGTCCCGCAGCCAGCAGTAGCGGTAGTCCCAGTTGCGGACGCCGCCCAGCTCCTCCGGCAGCGACGTGGTCGCGGCGGCCAGGATCGAGCCGGTGGCCTCGTGGCAGAGCCCGCGCAGGGTCAGCGCGCTGCGGACCACCAGGTCCCGGGCGGTGCTCGGCAGCCGCAGGGTGGCCACCCAGTCCTTCCACGGCTGCTCGGCCAGGGCCTGCCGCTCGTGGACCGGCAGCCGGTGGTGTTCCAGGCTGTGCGTGCCGAAGCGCAGCTCCAGCACGACCTGCCCGCCGGCGGCGGAGAGGTCGACGAGGGCCTTGGCCGTCTCGTAGCCGCCGTCGTTGCTGACCTGCCACTCGACCCCGGGGGAGTAGAGCGCGACCGGCTCGTTGGAGCCGAGCACCAGCAGGCCGTCGCCGATCGGCTGCAACTGCACCGCGACCTGGCCGAACTCGGGCCGGGGCGCGAACTCCAGCCGGGCCCGGCCCGAGCCGGTCAGCACCCGGACCAGGGTCGAGTCGCCGGTGATGACGGCCGGGCCGTCGGGCGTGGTCTCCCTGGCCGGCTTGTCCAGCCAGTCGGTGACGGTCAGTCCCGACCACCGGGTCTCGACGGTCATCGTGCCCGAGCGGTAGCGCTGGCCGAGCGGGATGCCGCCGCGCTCCGGCGCCACGCTGAAGTGCCCGGCCGGGCTGCCGCCGACCAGGTCGGCGAAGATCGCCGCCGAGTCCGGCTTGGGGTGGCAGAGCCAGGTGACCTTGGCCTCGGGGGTGAGCAGGGCCACCGTCCGCCCGTTGGCCAGCATCGAGTGCCGCTCGATCGGCACGGCCCGCTCGCCGAAGAGCCAGTGCCGGCGGGTCTCCAGCAGCAGGCCCAGGGCGCGGGCGGCCTCGATCGGCTCGGCGACCCGGTAGCCGGCCCTGGTCTCACCGGGGCCGATCTTGATGCCGACGTCCGGCCCGTGCAGGTTGCCGAAGGCGTTCTCGTCGGTGACGTCGTCGCCGATGAAGAGCACCGCGCTGGCGGAGAGCTGGGTGCGCAGCTGGTCGACGGCCGTGCCCTTGTGGGTGGCGACCACCGACAGCTCGAAGACCTCCTTGCCCTGGGTGACCGTCACGTCGTCCCAGGTGGCGGGGCCGTTGCGGACCGCCTCGACGGCGGCGGCCGCGACCTCGGGGGCGACCCCGCGGGTGTGCACCGCGACGCTCGCGGGCTTGCGCTCCAGCCGGATGCCCGGGTGGGCCGCGGCGATCTCGCGCAGCGCGTCGCGCAGCCGGGTGCGGACCGCGATCAGCTCGGGGGAGAGCCGCTCGACGAAGCCGATGTCGAACTCGGAGCCGTGGCTGCCGACGAGGTGGACCTCGCTGGGCAGCCGGGAGAGCGCGGCCAGGTCGCGTAGGGCCCGCCCGGAGACCACCGCCACGGTGGTCTGGGGCAGGGCGGCCAGCGCCCGGACGGCCGCCACCGATTCCGGCAGCGGCACGGCCTTGCTCGGGTCCTCCACGATCGGCGCGAGGGTGCCGTCGTAGTCACAGGCGATCAGAAGCTGGGGCACCCGGGCGATGCGGCCGATGGCGGCGCGCAGTTCCGGGTCCATCGTGCCGGCCGCCGGGGTGACGATCTCGCTGGCGGCGTTCACGCGACCTCCGCTTGTGGCACACCGAGCTCGGTGAGAAAGGACTTCGCCCAGTGCCCCACATCGTGGGTGCGTAGATGGCGTTGCATTGTCCGCATTCTGCGGCGGGCCTCCGGCTTCTCGACATGCACGGCCCTCAGCAGGGCGTCCTTGACCGCGTCAGGGTCGTGCGGGTTACACAGGAACGCCTGACGCAGCTCGGTGGCGGCGCCGGCGAACTCGCTGAGCACGAGTGCACCGCCCTGGTCGGCGCGCGATGCGACGTACTCCTTGGCTACCAGATTCATTCCGTCTCGCAACGGGGTCACCATCATCACGTCGGCGGCGGCGTACATCGCGGCCAGTTCAGTGCGACTGTACGACTGATGCAGGTAATGCACCGCCGGCACGCCGACCCTGCCGAACTCGCCGTTGATGCGGCCGACCTCCCGCTCCACCTTCACGCGTAGTGCCTGGTAGTGCTCCACGCGCTCGCGGCTGGGCGTGGCGACCTGCACCATGACCGCGTCGGGAACTGTCAACTTTCCGTCAGCGAGCAGTTCGCGGAAGGCCTTCAACCGCAACTCGATGCCCTTGGTGTAATCCAGCCGGTCGACGCCCAGGATGATCGTCTTCGGGTTGCCGAGCTCCTCGCGGATCTCCTTGGCCCGGGCCTGGATCCCCGGGTCGGCGGCCAGCCGCTCCATCTCCTTGGTGTCGATGGAGATCGGGAACGCGCCGGCCTTCACCTGGCGGCCGTCGACCTGGATCATCTGCCCCTCGTAGCGCAGCCCGAGCAGGTGCCGGGCCAGCCGGACGAAGTTCTGCGCGGCGAGGCGCTGCTGGAACCCGACCAGGTCGGCGCCGAGCAGGCCGCGCAGGATCTCGGTGCGGAACGGCATCTGCATGAACAGCTCGATGGGCGGGAACGGGATGTGCAGGAAGAAACCGATCCGCAGGTCGGGCCGCAGTTCGCGGAGCATCGCGGGGACGAGCTGGAGCTGGTAGTCCTGCACCCAGACCGTCGCGCCCTCGGCCGCGACCTCCGCGGCGGCCTCCGCGAAGCGGGCGTTGACCAGGCGGTACGCCTCGCGCCAGCGACGCTTGTACGCCGGCGTCTCCACCGCGTCGTGGTAGAGCGGCCAGATCGTCGCGTTGGACTGGCCCTCGTAGTAGCGCTCCAGCTCCTCCGCGCTCAGCGGCACCGGGTGCAGCCGGATGCCCTCCAGGTCGAAGGGCTCGGGGGCGGCGCCGGTGCCGCCGGCCCAGCCGACCCAGGTGCCCTGGTGCTCGGCGAGGACGGGGTGCAGTGCGGTCACCAGCCCTCCTGGGCTGCGACGCCACTGCCGTCCTTCGGGGGTGCTCACCTCGTCGACGGGTAGCCGGTTCGCCACTACGACAAAGGAGCTGCGGACGGTCACGTTCGGCCACCTCCGGGTGCTGACGGGTCAACCGCGAATGAGCGTACTGAGCGTAGCTGCGGCTTCTGGGGCCCCGTGCCGGAGTCACCTACCCTTCCCACGATGGTCCAACCCCTGGCGTGATCTTGTCGATACCCCTGCTCGGAAGCAGGGGTGGCGCGGCACGGGCGGAGCGTCGGAGGCGGGGTGATGTGGGGGCGGCGCCGCGAACCTGTCAGGATTGACGACGGCGTGCGTGCGGCCGGCCGCCGGCCGGCGGTGGCGGGCGGAAACCGCAGCCCGCGCCCGCGCCCGCCGACCCCAGTCGCAACCTACGGAGGTAGCCCGCACCGTGGCCCAGTACATCTACGTCCTGGAAAAGGCGCGCAAGGCGCACGGCGACAAGGTCGTGCTCGACAACGTGACGCTGAGCTTCCTCCCGGGGGCCAAGATCGGTGTGGTCGGCCCCAACGGCGCCGGTAAGTCCAGCCTCCTCAAGATCATGGCAGGCCTGGACCGGCCGAGCAACGGCGAGGCCCGGCTCATGCCCGGCTACACCGTCGGCCTGCTCGCCCAGGAGCCCCCGCTCAACGACGCCAAGACCGTGCTCGGCAACGTCGAGGAGGCGGTGGCCGAGACCAAGGCCAAGCTGGAGCGGTTCAACAAGATCGCCGAGCAGATGGCCACCGACTACTCCGACGAGCTGATGGAGGAGATGGGCAAGCTCCAGGAGGAGCTGGACCACGCCGACGCGTGGGACATCGACTCCAAGCTCGAGCTGGCGATGGACGCGCTGCGGTGCCCGCCGCCGGACGCCGACGTCACCCAGCTCTCCGGGGGCGAGCGGCGCCGGGTGGCGCTGTGCAAGCTGCTGCTGGAGGCCCCCGACCTGCTGCTGCTCGACGAGCCCACCAACCACCTGGACGCGGAGAGCGTCTCCTGGCTGGAGCAGCACCTGGCCAAGTACGCCGGCACCGTCATGGCGATCACCCACGACCGGTACTTCCTCGACAACGTGGCCGGCTGGATCCTGGAGCTGGACCGCGGCCGGGCCGTCGGCTACGAGGGCAACTACTCCACCTACCTGGAGAAGAAGGCCGCCCGGCTGGCCGTCGAGGGCCGCCGCGACGCCAAGATGAAGAAGCGCCTCACCGAGGAGCTGGAGTGGGTCCGCTCCAACGCCAAGGCGCGGCAGACCAAGTCGAAGGCCCGCCTCGACCGCTACGAGGAGATGGCCACCGAGGCGGAGAAGACCCGCAAGCTGGACTTCGAGGAGATCCAGATCCCGCCGGGCCCGCGCCTGGGCAACACGGTGATCGAGGCGCACAACCTGACCAAGGGCTTCGGCGACCGGGTGCTCATCGACAATCTGTCGTTCTCGCTGCCGCGCAACGGCATCGTCGGCATCATCGGCCCCAACGGCGTCGGCAAGACCACGCTGTTCAAGACCATCGTCGGGCTGGAGCAGCCGACGAGCGGCGAGGTCAAGGTCGGCGAGACGGTCTCGCTGTCGTACGTCGACCAGAACCGGCAGGGCCTGGCCGGGGACAAGACGGTGTGGGAGGTCGTCTCCGACGGGCTCGACCACCTGATGGTCGGCAAGGTCGAGATGCCGTCGCGGGCGTACATCGCGGCGTTCGGGTTCAAGGGGCCGGACCAGCAGAAGCCGACCAAGGTGCTCTCCGGCGGCGAGCGCAACCGGCTCAACCTCGCGCTGACGCTGAAGATCGGCGGCAACGTGATCCTGCTCGACGAGCCCACCAACGACCTGGACGTGGAGACGCTCTCCAGCCTGGAGAACGCGCTGCTGGAGTTCCCCGGCTGCGCCGTGGTCATCTCCCACGACCGGATGTTCCTGGACCGGGTCGCCACGCACATCCTGGCCTGGGAGGGCGACGACGAGGACCCCGCGAAGTGGTTCTGGTTCGAGGGCAACTTCGAGGCGTACGAGAAGAACAAGGTCGACCGCCTCGGCGCGGAGGCGGCCCGCCCGCACCGGGTGACCTACCGCAAGCTGACCCGTGACTGAGAGCGGGGACCGCTGCCGATCATGAGTGATCGTTTCGTGTACCACTGCACCCTGCGCTGGTCCGACCTCGACGCGTACGGCCACATCAACAACTCGCGCTTCCTCACCCTCTACGAGGAGGCGCGGGTGGCGTTGATGTTCGCCGGTGGCCGGGCGTGGGGGGTGGGCTCGTTCGCCGACGGCGTCGTGATCAGTCGGCACGAGATCGACTACCTGCGCCCGGTCGAGTACGCCCTCGGCCGGGCCACCGCGGAGGCCGCCCCCACGGTGCGCATCGAGCTGTGGGTGGAGGAGATCCGCCGGGCGTCCTTCACCGTCGCCTACGAACTCTTCGACGGCGAGGTCCTGGCCAGCCGCGCCCGCTCGGTGCTGGTGCCCTTCGACCTGACCCGGCAGCGGCCCCGGCGGATCACCCCGGAGGAGCGGACGTTCCTGCTGACGTACGCGCCACAGGAGCCGGTGGCGTGACGGCGACCGACGGGCCCGGGTCGCCGGCGGGGGCCGGTGGCGGGCACGGGATCTCCGACGCCGCCGACGCGGGGGCCTTCCTGGCCCGCCTCGTCCGGCTGGAACGCGCGGCGCCGGTCCGCCTCCGGTCGAGCGGCGCGGCGGGCCGTACGGCCCTCTGGGGCCGTCTGCCGTGGGGTGTGCTGGTCGTCCGGACGGTGGCCGGCGACGGGCCCGGTGACGCCACGGTGGCGGCCGGCGAACTGCTGGCCGAGCTGTCGGCCGGCGGCACGGGGTTGCCGACGCGGCGGGACGAGCAGTGGCGGTGGCCGCTGCCGCCCGCGGCGAGCCGCCGGGTGGAGACCCTGCCTGCCGGGGAACTGCGGCGGATCGCGGCCGCGGCGGCGGGAGCCCTGCGGGACGCCAGCGCCCACGGCGTCGGCGGGCGCGCGGTGGGGCAGCGGGCGCTGCGCGACGCGCTGCTCGACCACGTGCCGGTGGTGGTCACCCCCGACGACCCGCCCGGCGAGCCGGTCGAGGTGACCCAGCGGATGGTCCAGGGGTTGGTCCGGATGGGTTTCCTGGGGGCCGCCGGGGAGCCCACCGGGACGGGCGGCGGGGGCGACGTCCAGGTGAGAACGGCCGGCCGATGGGTCGGTCTGGTGGGACCGTACGGAGCGATCTGGTCGCAGAAGGCCACGGATCTGGTCATGCGGCCGGCCTGAGTTCATCCTTTCGGATGACCCGTCGTCATTCTTCTGTCCTGGGGCTGCCGTTGGGGGGGTGCTTCAACCCGGCTGTCCGGGTACCGTCCATCCTCGGGTCCAACGCACCGTAGGCGATTGGATCCGCTGGGGAGTGAGGTGCGCGAGCGATGCCGTGGTGGTCATGGCGCCCCGGTCCCGCCAACGGCGGCGGAGACTCGGAAAGGCGGAGCGGGATCACAGTGGAGAGCACCGTCCGGGTCGGGCCACCGACCCCGCGTAAGCCGGGAGACGACTGCCCACCGACGGAGCGAGCCGTGATCGCGGACATGCCCGCGACGGTCGAGCCGGTCACCCTGCGCCGCCTCCGTGACGCGCTCGACATGCTCGACGTGCGTTATCTGGCCGACGGCGACGGCAACCTGCTGGCCATGTGGGAGCGGCACGCCGTGCTGGTCACCCTGGAGGGTCCGGAGGACGAGATCCTGGTGATGCGGGCGCGTCCACACGCGACCGTGCCGCCGGACTGGGCCGACCGTGCCTACCGGGTGGTCAACGAGTGGAACCACACCCGCCGCTTCTGCAAGGCCTACATCGGTGACCCCACCGAGCGCGGCCAGTTGCCGATCTACGCGGAGCTGCAGGTGCCGTTCGGTGCCGGGGCACACGACGCGCTGCTGGTCGAGATGCTCGACTGTGGCGCCGCGGTCGCCACCAGCTTCGTGGACTGGCTGCACGACGAGGGTGCCCTGCTCTGAGCCGCCCGCCGCCCGGACCGCGGGCGGCGGCCAGGCCGGCGGGTCAGGTCAACCGGCGAGCCAGGCAGCCCAGCCGGCGAGCCGGGTCAGGCCGGCCCCGCCGGGTCCTCCATGGCGTTGACCATGAAGTAGGCGGCCCGCTCCAGGTAGTCCCACAGCGCGGTGGCGATCTCCGGCGGCAGGTCGAGACGGTCGACGGCGCGGCGCATGTGGAGCAACCACGCGTCCCGCTCGGCGGCGCCGATCCGGTACGGCGCGTGGCGCATCCGCAGCCGCGGGTGCCCCCGCTGGGCCGAGTACGTGTTGGGGCCGCCCCAGTACTGCATGAGGAACAGGGTCAACCGGTCCGCGGCCGGGCCCAGGTCCTCCTCGGGATACATGGGGCGCAGCAGCGGGTCGGTGGCGACCCCGGCGTAGAACTCGTCCACGAGCTTGCGGAAGGTGGGCTCGCCACCGACCGCTTCGAAGAGGGTCGTCGACGCACCGGGACGGTCTGACTCACCTGCGGCATTCACCGTTCCATCCTGCCAGGTGCCGCCCGGGGCGGCCCGGGGGTGCCGGCTGTGCGTCGGGTCACCGGGTGCCGCTGCTGTCGTGCCTCGCCGGAGCCACCGCCCAGCGGCCCGCCGGGCCGCCGGGCCCCTCCTGCCCGGACCGCCCCGACGCGCTCGCCGGAGCGTCGGGTTCGGCCGCCACGTCCGGTTGCCGGGGGGTGGGTTCGCCCGCCTGCCCGGCCGCCTCGATGGCCGACTCGATCGTCGCGCGGCTCGGCCAGCGCAGGGCGGCGAGCGTCATGAGCAGCACCCCGACGGCGCTCCACACCCCGACCACGAGGGGGATGGAGTACCGCTCGGCCAGCAGCCCGGTGACCAGGACGGCCAGCCCCTGGATGACCTGGACGCCGGTCGCCATCACGCCGAAGGCGCGGGCCCGGAAACCGGCGGGCAGGGCGCGCACGAAGAGCCCGTTGGCCACCGGCAGCATGCCGGCGACGGCGAACCCGCAGGCGGCGGCGAGCAGCGCCACCACCAGCGGCGGCGGGTCGAGCAGGGCGGGCACCAGGGCCAGCGGGGAGAGCACCGCCAGTGGCCGCATCAGGCTCAGCCGGCGGTCCGGCCCGAACGCCCGGCTGACGATCAGGCCACCGAGGATGAAACCGACGGGGTTCGCCGCCATGATGATGGCCTGGGCGGCGCCGGCGTCGAGTTGGCCGGCATGCTCGCTCGCCCAGGCGGCGGCGAGGCCCTCCGGCACCACCGAGAAGAGCATGGCGGCGAAGACCAGCACGGCGATGGCCCGCAGCACCGGGGTGCCGAACACGATCTGGAAGCCCTGCGCGGTCTCCCGCAGCAGGTGACTGCGGTGCGCGGCGGTCATGGCCGTGGGCCGGTCGGTCACGCCGAAGCGGACCAGCGTGGCCGACAGGGCGAACGTCGCGGCGTTGACCAGGAGCGCGGCGGTCGGGTCGAACGCGGCGATGGCCGCCCCCGCCAGGTAGCCGACGACCTGGGCGGCCTGGCCGACGCTGCTGATCATCGACAGCCCGACCACGAGGCGGTCCCCGGTGAGGATCAGCGGGATCAGCGCCGACTTCGCGGCCTGGCTCGGTGGGTTGGCCAGCGTGGTGGCGAAGAGCAGGGCCAGGATCGCCGCGACGGGCACGCCCGGGATGGCGATGCACACCATCAGCAGCATCCGGACGACGTCGCAGATCACCATGACCTGCCGGTAGCGGTGCCGCTCCGCGAGCGTGGCGAGCAGGGGACCGCCGACCAGCCAGGGCAGGTAGCTCACCGCGAAGGCGGCGGCCGAGAGCGCGACGGAGCGGGTCTCCTCGTAGACCAGCAGGGTCACCGCGGCCTTGGCGATGTAGTCGCCGATCCAGGAGAGAGCGCTCGCCGTGAAGACGGCGCCGTACTCGCGATTGGCGA
Organism: Micromonospora sp. CPCC 205546; assembly: GCF_036902715.1. NCBI lineage: Bacteria > Bacillati > Actinomycetota > Actinomycetes > Micromonosporales > Micromonosporaceae > Micromonospora > Micromonospora sp. CPCC 205546. The sequence continues at coordinate 2,546 of NZ_JBAKHL010000044.1, read as the reverse complement.
ACACCTCGCGGAAGGTAGCGGGCCCTTCCGGGGATGGTCGCTGGTCAGGCACCGTCGCCTCCATCGTTCCCCTGGGCGGGCCACTCGTGATGGACGGCCCGGGAACCGTCGTCAGATCCGCGGATCAGCGAGGACGTGATCACGCTCCGGGGAGCGCGTGCACCGGATTTTGCCCGATCGTCCGACGACTGGCTAGGGCGAAGGGGTTGATCGTCGCATCCCCGACTGAACGAACGGACGATACCCGAGGGGCCGCCCGGCTCGCGACCCCCGCCGCCCGGCGTTCGGGCGCCTCAGGTGGCGCCGCCCTGCCCGGTCTCGCCGGGGGCGCGGACCGGCATGCCGGGGTAGAACCGGGCGGCGGCGATCTTCGCGGTGATGCCGGAGTTCTCCAACGCCTCGGCGAGCCGGCGACGCAGCTCCCGGCCGACGGCGAACTGCCCGTCCGCGGTCGTCTTGACCACCGTACGGATGACCGCCCCGTCGACCGTCATCTGCTCGACCCCCAGCACCTCCGGGGCCTCGACGATCTCCGGCGCCAGGTCGGGGTCGATCGCCACCGAGGCGGCGGCGGTGCGCAGCACGGCCGTGGCCTCCTCCGTGCCGGCGAAGCCGATCGGCAGGTCGACCACCACCAGGGCCCAACCCTGGCTCTTGTTGCCCACCCGGACGATCTCGCCGTTGCGGATGTACCAGAGCACGCCCCGCCCGTCGCGGACCGTGGTGACCCGCAGCCCGACCGACTCCACCACGCCGGTCGCCTCGCCGAGGTCCACGGTGTCGCCCACGCCGTACTGGTCCTCGATCAGCATGAACAGGCCGGCGATCAGGTCCTTGACCAGGCTCTGCGCGCCGAAGCCGAGGGCCACGCCCGCGATGCCGGCGCTGGCCAGCAGCGGGGCCAGGTCGAAGCTGAACTCCTTGAGGATCATCAGCAGCGCGATGCCGAAGATGAACGCGGTGCTCAGGCTGCGCAGCACCGAACCGATCGCCTCGGCCCGCTGCCGGCGTCGCTCCGGGACGAACTCGCCGGGGTCGACGGCGGCGGTGGGGATCCGCTCGCGCAGCGGGCGCAGCATGGTCGGCACGCCCGCGTCGGTGGTGGTGCGCACCAGCCGCCGGATCGTACGGTGCACCAGCCACCGGGCGGCGACGGCCAGCAGCAGGATCATCACGATGCGCAGGGGCTTGAGCAGGATCCAGTAGCTGCCCTCGGCGAACCACACCGAGCCGGTCATGTCGTAGACGCTCTTGCAGAGGACGTCGTCCAGGCAGGTCGGCGACGGAGCCGGGTCGGGCGCCTCGACGGCGGGCAGGGCGGGCGTCAGGCTGGCATCGGTCACGATGCCTTCGTACCGCACCCGGCTGGGCCGGATCCCGCCGACCCTCCGTGTCGTGACCCGGCCCCGGGCGCGCCTATCATGATCGAATGACAGCTCCCACCTTCGTTCTCGTGCACGGCGCCGGCAGCAACTCGTTCACCTGGGCGCCCATGCAGCGGGAGTTGGCCCTGCGGGGGCACCGCTCGCTGGCCGTCGACCTGCCCGGGCACGGCTTCGGCGCGACGTTCCCGGCGGCGTACCAGGCCCCGCAGGACCTCGCCGCCCTGGCGGCGACGCCGAGCGCGATGGTCGGCATCGGCCACGCCGACAACGTGGCGCACGTCCTGGACGTCGTGAGGCGGGTACGCGAGCACGGACCGGTGATCCTGGTCGGGCACAGCCGGGCCGGGCTCACCCTGACCGGGGTCGCCAACGCCGCCCCGGAGCTGCTGGACCGGCTGGTCTACATCTCGGCGTGGTGCTGCGCCGCCGACACCCCGGCCGGCTACCAGGCGTCGGCGGAGAACGCGTCGAGCGCCCTGAACGACATCGGCGCCCTGCTGGCCGCGAACCCGATGGAACTCGGCGCGCTGCGCTTCAACTGGCGCACCGCCGACCCCACCCTGCTCGCCACGCTCCGAGCGGCGGTCCTGGCCGACGGCACCGACGACGAGTTCCACGGTTACCTGAACACCCTGGAGCCGGACGAGAGCCTGGACGCCGGCGAGGAGCGGGCCGACGCCGGCACCTGGGGTCGCATCCCCCGCACCTACGTCCGGCTCACTGCCGACCGGGCGGTCCCGATCACGCTGCAGGACCGGTTCATCGCCGACGCCGACGCGCTCACCCCCGACAACCCGTTCGACGTGCGGTCCCTCGACGTCAGCCACGCCGCGGTGCTGGTCCGACCCGGTGAGGCCGCGGCGCTGCTGTCCGGCCTGGTCCGGCTCTGACGGCTCCTGCGGTCCGACCATCGTCCAGCGCGGCCGGTGGTCGGCCCAACCTCTCTGATGTGCGCCTCCACCTCCTGCGCAACAACGGCGTCTAGGTCGACCGTCCCCGTCGGGCCTGTCGAGGAAACGCTTCACCTGCCAGCCGCAGACATGCGAATCGATACCGAGGCTGTGTCTATTGAGCCATTTTCATCGTGGGTAGCGGGCGTCCTCGGCGGCTTGGAGGGCGAGGATGGCCTGCACGATCGGGGTGGCTCGGCGGGGGCAGCAG
>NZ_JBAKHL010000043.1:0-56357 GCF_036902715.1 Micromonospora sp. CPCC 205546 | reverse complement strand
CCGGCGGGCCGGCCGGCCGCGCCTCGGTGGGTTCCGCCGTCGGCGCCGCCCCGGCCGGCCGGGCCAGCGTCGGGTCGGCGGCTGTCGGCGGCGTCAGCGGCCGGGCCACGGCGCGGGCGAGCGTCTCTCCTGTCTCGGGCGGCCCTGGCGGTCCGGGGGGGCCGACGGGCCCCGGTCGGCGTGCGCGCGGCGGGGGTGATCCGGCCGGCGCGTCGCGGGCGAAGAAGCGCAAGCGGGTCAACATGCTGATCGCCGCCTTCGCCGTCTTCATCATGCTCACGGGGCTCGGCGTCGTCGGCTTCACCTACTACTCGACCAACGTCGTCCTCCCGGAGGACACCACACCGCCGCAGGCGACCACCTTCTACGCGGCCGACAACAAGACCGTCATCGCGAAGGTCGGCACGCAGAACCGGACCCTGGTCACCATCGACCAGATTCCGACGCACGTGCAGGACGCGGTCGCGGCGGCCGAGGACCGTAACTTCTACGAGCACTCGGGTGTGGACTACAAGGGCATCGTCCGGGCCGCGTGGAACAACGTCTCCGGCGGCGACAAGCAGGGCGCCTCGACGATCACCCAGCAGTACGCCCGCAACGCGTTCGACCACCTGAAGGACGACACCTACGCCCGCAAGGTCAAGGAGGCGATCCTCGCCTCCAAGCTCAACGACGAGTACACCAAGCCGCAGATCATGCAGCACTACCTGAACATCATCTACTTCGGGCGGGGCGCGCACGGCATCGAGGCGGCAGCGCAGACGTACTTCGGCAAGCCGGCGAACAAGCTGAGCGTCGCCGAGGGCGCGGTCCTCGCCGCGCTGATCAAGCAGCCGGAGGCCAACGCGGGCCACAGGGGCTACGACCCCGCGGTCAACCCCACCGACGCCAAGTCCCGCTGGGAGTACGTGATCAACGGCATGGTCGCCGAGGGCTGGCTGAACGCCCCGGGCAAGCCGGCGGCGCCCACCCTGGCCGAGTACCCGACCAAGACGCTGAGGAAGCCGAACCAGGGTGGCGCCGGCATCGACTACGGCGTCAACACCCCGTACGGCAACGTCATCAACTACATCAAGCAGGAGATGCGGGACAAGGGCATCTGCGTCGACAAGGAGGATCAGGTCACCGACGCCAAGCCGCTCTGTTCCCAGGCGCTCATGTCGGGCGGCTACAAGATCCGCACCACGATCGACACGAAGATCCAGGACGCGGCGGTTGAGACCGCCCAGCGCAAGGCCAAGGGGTCGGAGCTCGCCGGCCAGCCGCCGAACCTGATGGCGGCGGTGGTCGCCATCGATCCGAAGAACGGTCGCGTGCTCGCCTACTACGGCGGCGACAACGGCACCGGCACCGACTACGCCGGCAGGAACATCGACGCCTCCGGCAACCCCTACGGCGGTCACCCGCCGGGCTCGAGTTTCAAGATCTACACCCTGGCGGCGGCGCTCAAGGCGGGCAAGGCACTCGAGTCGCGCTGGAAGGGCAGGGCCTTCACACCCGAAGGCACCAAGTTCAAGGTCAGCAACGCCGGCGTGGACAACCCCAAGTGCGGCAACTCCTGCACCCTGACGGACTCCACCCTCAAGTCGCTGAACGTGCCGTTCTACCACGTCAGCCAGGACATCGGCCCGGACAAGGTCGTCGACATGGCGGCCAAGGCCGGGGTCAGCATGATGTGGCGGTCGGACACCAACCCGCCGAAGGGCTACGACCTCACCAAGACCGATCCGAAGGACATCGCGCCGGACCCGTTCTTCCACGTCGTCGGCTACGGCCAGTATCCGATCACCGTCCTGGACCACGCCAACGGCGTCGCCACCTTCGCCAACCAGGGCCGCTACCACAAGGCCCACTTCCTCTTCTCCGTCGAGAAGCGGGACGAGGTGACCGGCAAGTGGAAGAAGATCGCCGACGAGGGTTCGCTCAAGGGTGAGCAGCGCATCGACAAGGACGTCGTGGCGGACGTGACCTCGGTGCTGGAGCGGTACCCGGCGCAGGTCAACCACCAGCTCGACGACGGCCGGAAGGCCGCTTCCAAGACCGGCACCTGGGAACTCAAGGCGAAAAGCGACGACAACGGCGACGCCTGGATGATCGGCTACACCCCGCAGATCGCCACCGCCGTCTGGGTCGGCAACGTCAAGGACCGCAAGCCGCTCAAGCTGAAGAACGGCGACAAGATCAGTGGCGGCAACCTGCCGGGCACCATCTGGGAACGGTTCATGGACGAGGCACACAAGGCCAAGAAATGGGAGAAGAAGGACTTCCCGCCTGCGGCGAACGTCGGCGACCCGACCACCGGCAACGGTGAGGCGCCCCCGCCCCCGCCGCCTCCGCCGGGCCCGCCGAACTGCGGTCCACTTGGCCTGCTCTGCCCGCCGGGCGGCGGGAACAACGGCGGCAACAACCCTCCGGGCGGCCCTGGTGGGCCTGGCGGCCCTGGTGGCCCCGGCGGGCCCACCGCGCCCACCGCGCCGACCGATCCGCGTCCCGGCCGGGACGGCGGCGGCGGCGGGCTGCTACCGAGCCTGACACCCCGACCGGACAACGACTGATCGACGAACGACGACGGCGGCCGGAGCACCTCTCCGGCCGCCGTCGGCGTTCCGGTTACGGACGTGTCGTGAGCAGGACGGGACGCGGGGGCCAGATGTACGGCAGGATGCACCCTCATGAGCACGCAGTCGACGCGAGGCATCGACGACGCCGGTGCCCCTGACCATCCGTCCCGCTCCGACGGCTTCGTCCGGGGCGTCTCCGGCGCCATCGGCGGCCCGCTGGGCGACCATGCCGTCGCGCTGGACCGGCCAGTGGGAAGAGAGAACAGGTTCTGGACGGCGGCCCGCATCGTCCTGGCCCTGGTCTGCCTGACCCTGGCGTTGCACTGGGTGCAGAAGTCGCCCTGTCAGGACGGCGCCTGGCAGAACAACGTGCAGTACACCCGGTTCTGCTACACCGACGTGCTGGCGCTCTACTACGCCGAGCGGCTCAACGAGGGCGCCGTCCCCTACCAGGACCACCCCGTCGAGTACCCGGTGCTCACCGGCTACTTCATGGGCGCCCTCGGCCTGCCCGTGCACGCCCTCGGCCAGAACGACCCGGGGCTCAACCAGGGCATGTGGTTCTACAACCTCAACGCCCTGGTCCTCGGCGCGCTGGCCGTCGCCACGGTGGCGGTGATCCTCGCCCTGCGCCGGAGCAGACCCTGGGACGCGGCCCTCTTCGCGCTCGCCCCCGCGCTGATGCTCACCGCCACGGTCAACTGGGACCTGCTCGCCATCGGCCTGGCCGCGTTCGGCCTCTTCGCCTGGGCCCGCAGCCGCCCGCTGGCGGCCGGCGTCCTGCTCGGCCTCGCCGGGGCGGCCAAGATGTGGCCGCTGTTCATCCTCGGCCCGATCCTGGTGCTGGGGCTGCGCGCCGGACGGCTCCGCGCCGCCCTCACCGCCTTCGGCGCCGCCCTCGTCTCCCTGGTCCTCGTGAACCTGCCGGTCGCCATCCCCTACCGGGAGAACTGGGACCGCTTCTTCGAGCTGAACTCGACCCGACCCATCGACTGGGGCACCCTCTGGTACATCGGGCGCTACCTGGATGGCAAGGTCGGCAGCGGCAACCCCGCCGACCTCGGGCCGTTCGAGTGGCTGAACCTCAACATCCCCACGCTCAACACCCTGTCGTACGCCCTCTTCGGGCTCGCCTGCCTCGGGGTGGGCGCGCTGGGGCTGCTGGCCCCGCGCCGGCCCCGGCTCGCCCAGCTCGCGTTCCTGGTGGTCGCCGCGTTCCTGATCTTCAGCAAGGTGTGGTCGCAGCAGTTCGTGCTCTGGCTGCTGCCGCTGGTCGTGCTCGCCCGCCCGAAGTGGGGCGCCTTCCTGGCCTGGCAGGTGGCCGAGGTCTGCTACTTCGTGGCCTTCTACGGTGAGCTGCTCGGCGCGGCGACCAGCAAGCCGGTCTTCCCGGAGGGCGTCTTCGTGCTCGCGTCGACCCTGCGCCTGGCCACCGTGGTCGTGCTCTGCGTGCTGGTCGTCCGGGAGATCCTGCGGCCGGAACTCGACCCGGTGCGGCGGACCTACGCCGACGACCCGGACGGCGGGCTGCTCGACGGCGCCCCGGACGCGCCCTGGCTCGACCGCTGGCGACGTCGCCGGACGGCGCCGGCCGAGCCGACGCCCGCCGCCGTCTGACCGGTTCCCGGCCGTCGGGGGCGACCCCGACGGCCGGGAGAACGCCGGTCAGAGACGGTAGACCACCACGTCGCCGATCTCCTCGCGGGTGATGCCCAGCCCGTCGACCGGTGCGTCGACGGTGATCTCCCACGGCGTGCCGACGATGTGGTCGCGCAGCAGCAGCACGTTGCGGACGCCGAGGACGCGCAGGTAGTCGACGCTGGTCTGGTCGGGGAAGGAGAGCGTCACCCGGCGTACGTCGTCGAGTTGGCGCGGGGTGAAACCGCTGCCCCCGTTGACCACGTCCTGGAACTTGCTGGTGGACCAGAGCATCACCGGCTGGTCGAGGTTCTGGCTGCTCGGCAGCACGAGCAGCGGCCCGTCCACCGTCCGCATCGCGGCCGGCTGGGGCGGCACGATCGGGTGCGGCGTGGAGTTCAGCCCCTCGCCGATCACCAGCACCAGCGGCAGCAGCGTGGCCAGCCGCAGCCACGGGCTCGGCCAGGAGGGAATCCGCTCGGCGGAGATCTCCCGGACCCGGGTGGCGAACGCGCTGACCGCTCCCGCCGCGAGCAGCCCGAGCAGCAGCGTCGTCCAGAGCATCAGCCGACCCGGCGTACGCAGGCCGTTCCAGCCGGGCAGGTGCTCGAACAACGGCACGTAGGTGAAGGTGCCGTCGAAGAAGCGGGTGCCCATGGCGAGCACCATCGTCACCACCACCCCGGCGAGCAGCAGCAGCCGGTGGCGCAGCTTCCAGACCGAGAAGAAGAGCCCGCCGGCGGCGAGGGCGTAGAGCACGAAGCCCGGCAGCAGGGTCATCTCCGGGTGCCAGGGCAGCAACGCCCTCGCCCCCTCGTGCAGCCCACCCCAGACCCGTGACTCCGCGGGCGCGGTGAAGAAGCCGCTCGCCGGCGGCGAGAAGATGGAGATGTCGCCGATGGAGCGCTCCGCGTGCGGGTGCGCCTGCGCCACCGTGAAGAACGGGATGGCCAGCAACGCGCCGACGCCGGCGAAGAGCAGGCCGCCGACCAGGTCCGCGATCAGCAGCCGGCGGCCGAACGGGCGCTTGACCGGCCGGACGACCCACCGCCGCAGGAACCAGGTGACGGCCGCGACCAGCACGGTCCCGGCAAGGAAGTACGCGAACGGCAGCCCGATGCCGAAGCCGAGACTGAGTTGCCAGGCGGCGACCAGCCAGCCGGCGTAGACCCAGCCGTCGTGCCGGCGCTCGGGCCGGTAGCCGTGTCGCAGCGACCAGCCGTGGCCCCGGGCGAGCATGGCCAACGCCAGCGGGATGCCGCCGTTGGAGATCACGTGCAGGTGCCCGGCCTGGGCCAGCAGCCACGGCGCGTACGCGAAGCTCGCCCCGGCCACCGCGGAGCCGATCCGGCCCGCGCCGAGCTGCCGGGCCAGCGCGTACGCCCCGAGCGTGGCGAGCGCGTGGGCCAGCACGAACATGATGTTGTAGCGGAGCACCGCGGCCTCGGGGCCGGTGCCGATCATGCCCGCCGGGGCGTACCCGAGCAGGGTGTCGGAGAAGGCGAAGCTCCAGGGCTCCGGGAAGAAGGTGTTCGACTGCCACAGCTGCGCCGGGTTGGTCAGCAGGATGTGCCCCGACCAGGCCATCTGCCACGCCTGGAGGCTCGGGTCCCAGTAGTCCTGCGGCAGGGTGTGCCGCGGGTAACGCAACGTGGGCCAGGTCAGCAGCACCGCCAGCGCCAGCGAGGCGAGCGCCGCGAGCGCCCACTCGTGGATCAGCAGGCGGCCGACCGCCCGTGCGGCCCGTCCGAGCCGGGAGGGCACCGGTTCGGGGGCGGACGCGAAGGCCTCCCACCGGTCCGGCTTCCCCTCCCCGCCGGCGTCCTCCTTGGCGGAACCCTTGTCAGCGGAACCCTTGTCGTCGCCCTTGCCCGCCTCGGTGCCGGCCCCGGCCGTACCGGCTGCGCCGGGCTTGCTGTCCGTCCTGCCCGCTGCGCCGGCCGCAGGCCCGCCCTTGCCAGCCCCGGGCCCACCCTTGTCGCCCGCGCCGGTCTCGGCCGCGCCCTTGTCGGCCGCGCCAGCCTTGTCGGTCTTGCCGCTCGCGGTCGCGCTCGCGTCGGCTTCTGCGGCTCCGCCAGCCTGGGCCGCGTCGGCGCTGGACCGGGCTCCACCGGTATCGGATCTCGCCGTCCCGGTCGTGGACCCGGCCTCGCCGGTCGTGGCGCCGGCCGTGCCGGTCTTGGACCCGGCCGCGCCGGCCGTGCCGGTCTTCCGCGCGGCGTTCGTCCTGGCGGGAGTGTCGGCCTTCGTGGCCGGGTCGGCTGGGCCGGCAGCGCCTCTGGCGGACTCTTCCCCGCCGGCGACCGCACCGCCGGTGGTGCCGGTGGTGCCGGCCTGGTCCGTGGCGTCCGCCGCGGTGCGCGTACCGCCGGTGGTGCCGGCCCGGTCGGAGGCCGAGCCCGCCGGGGCGCCCGGTGCGGCCGGCCCAGGGGCGGGTCCGACCGGCGCGACGTCGCCGCCGGCCGGCGCGGCGGCGGTGTCGGGGCGGAAGCTGCCGGCGGCGGACTGTCCGGTCGTCATGCCGCCGGGCTCCCCGTGCCCAGCCGGTCACGCAGGAAGGCGATGTCGGCGCCCTGGCCCTTGGCGCCGCCCGGGGTCTCGACGATGACCGGTGCGCCGGCCGCGCGGATCACCGCCACCAGCAGCTCCGGGTCGATCGTGCCGCCGTCGAGGTTGTCGTGGCGGTCCTGGCCGGAGTTGAACGCGCCCTTGGAGTTGTTGGCGTGCACCAGGTCGATCCGGCCGGTGATCGCCTTGACCCGGTCGACGAGCCCGAGCAGCTCCTCGCCGCCGGCGTGGGCGTGGCAGGTGTCCAGGCAGAAGCCCACCTCGTGGTCGCCGATGGCGTCCCAGAGCCGGGCGAGCGCGTCGAGCCGCCGCGCGCAGGCGTTGTCACCGCCGGCGGTGTTCTCGATCAGGACGGGCACGCCGAAGCCGCCGGAGTCCGCCGCGTACGCGAAGGTCTTGCGCCAGTTGTCGAAGCCGACGGCCAGGTCGTCGCCGGCGTTGACGTGCCCGCCGTGCACGATCAGGCCCTTCGCGCCGATGGCGGCGGCCGCCTGGGCGTGGCCGAGCAGCAGCTTGCGGCTGGGGATCCGGATCCGGTTGTTCAGGGTCGCGACGTTGACGACGTACGGTGCGTGCACGTAGAGGTCGACGTCCGCGGCCCGTAGCCGGTCCGCGTCCTCCCGTGGCTTCGGCGCCTTCCACCCCTGCGGGTCGGAGAGGAAGAACTGCACGGCCTCGGCCCCTCGGGCGGTCGCCTCCGCGGTCGGGTCGGTCGAATCGACGTGGGCTCCGATACGCATGCACGGGAGCCTACGTCGCGCCGCCGACAGCGGGGACGACGGCGGTGGCGGACGCGCCGGCCGCGCGCGCGTCACCTCCCGGCGTCGGTGGTCGTTGATGCGAGTGGGATCCACGGTTGCCATCGCAGTCGTCCGGACGGTCGCTGGTCGGCCCACGGGGGCGCGTCGCACCGCCCGAGCGGGGACGGACCCGTCGCGCGGCCCGGCGCGGCGGGAACCCGCCCTGACGGAAGCTGGCCCATCGGGAAATTTGTCGGAGAATTCCGCCAATCCTCCCAACAAGGGGCAAGAGCCGTTGTAACGTCAGGTAACAACACGATAAAGCTCCGCGGGGCGTCCCCGGTCCAACCTCATCGGTGTGGTCGTTCCTCCCCAGGTCCCACCCAAGGAATGCGGACGGGACGCCCCGCGGCCTCTGGTACGGGGGCCCGCATCGACAGCGACGTCGACGCGGGCCCCCGTCGCATCGCGCCCGTGGGAGGGATCCGCCGGCCACCTCGGGCATGATCGTCCGGACCGGCTATCCTGGTCCGGTTGTCCGCGTCCGGCCGGGTTCCCCCGGAACCGGCGTGGGCCACGACGCACGACCTCCTGCCACGGAAGGACCGTGGCCGCTTAGCCCACAGGAGGTGAGCACGTCTTGCGTCATTACGAAGTCATGGTGATCCTCGACCCCAGCCTCGAGGAGCGCACCGTCGCCCCGTCGCTCGACACGTACCTGAACGTGATCCGGACCGCGGGTGGCTCGGTGGAGAAGACCGACGTGTGGGGCCGCCGGCGCCTCGCGTACGAGATCAACAAGAAGGCCGAAGGCATCTACGCCGTCATCGACCTGCAGGCGACGCCCGCAGCGGTGGCCGAGCTGGACCGCCAGCTGCGGCTCAACGAGTCCGTGCTGCGCACCAAGGTCATTCGGCCGGAGATGCGCTAAAGCATTCAATCCCGGTCCACCCGGATCAGCCTCACCGGTGCTGTCGGAGGGCTCTGAGAGCCTGTACGGCAGTACTGATGAGTGCGCGAGGAGATGGTCATGGCAGGAGACACCACCATCACGGTCATCGGCAACCTGACCGATGACCCCGAGTTGCGGTTCACCCCCTCCGGTGCCGCGGTCGCCAAGTTCCGGGTCGCTTCGACGCCCCGGTTCATGGACAAGGCCTCCGGCGAGTGGAAGGACGGCGAGCCGCTCTTCCTGGCGTGCACCGTGTGGCGGCAGGCGGCGGAACACGTCGCCGAGTCGCTCCAGCGGGGCGCCCGCGTGATCGTCTCGGGTCGGCTGCGTCAGCGGTCGTACGAGACGCGCGAGGGCGAGAAGCGCACCGTCATCGAGCTCGAGGTCGACGAGATCGGCCCGTCGCTGCGCTACGCCACGGCGAAGGTGCAGAAGATGTCCCGCTCCGGCGGCGGTGGCGGCGGCTTCGGCGGCGGTGGTGGAGGTGGCCAGGGCGGCGGCGGAGGCAACTTCGACGACCCCTGGGCCTCGGCTGCACCGGCACCCTCGCGCAGTGGTTCGGGTGGCGGCAACTTCGACGAGGAGCCTCCGTTCTAATGGCGCCGAGCGCCCGCGATCGCAAACCAGGAGCACGAGCAATGGCCAAGGCCGCTGCACTTCGCAAACCGAAGAAGAAGGTGAACCCGCTCGACAAGGACGGGATCACCTACATCGATTACAAGGACACCGCGCTGCTGCGCAAGTTCATCTCCGACCGCGGCAAGATCCGCGCTCGGCGGGTGACCGGCGTGACCTCGCAGCAGCAGCGGCAGATCGCCCGCGCGGTCAAGAACGCCCGCGAGATGGCGCTCCTGCCGTACACGGCCACGGCCCGCTGAGAGGAGGCACCGATATGAAGATCATCCTGACTCAGGAGGTGTCCGGCCTCGGTGCCCCGGGCGACATCGTCGAGGTCAAGAACGGCTACGGCCGTAACTACCTGCTGCCGCAGGGCTTCGCGATCGCCTGGACCAAGGGTGCGGAGAAGCAGGTCACGGTCATCAAGCGGGCCCGCTCGGCCCGGGAGATCCGTGACCTCGGCCACGCCAACGAGGTCAAGGGCCAGCTCGAGGGCCTCAAGGTCAACCTGAAGGCCCGCGCCGGCGACGGTGGTCGGCTCTTCGGCTCGGTCACCCCGGCCGAGATCGTCGACGCCGTCAAGACCGCCGGCGGTCCGGTCCTCGACCGTCGTCGGCTGGAGCTGTCCGGTCCGATCAAGTCGACCGGCTCCTACCCGGTGCGGATCAAGCTGCACCCCGAGGTGAGCGCCACGTTCGACCTCAACGTCGTTCAGGGCTGACACCTCACCCCCGGCACCACGGACAGGGCCCGCACCGACCGGTGCGGGCCCTGTCCGCCGTACGGCCGGTGACACACTCCTGCGGCGCGCGACCCGTGATGGCGGCTCAGCCGATCGGCTGACCGGTCACCGCGCTGATCATCACCGTCGACAGGCCGCCGCCGACCACGGCCGCCGCCAGCGCGACACTGGCCGAACGCCAGGTCGTCCCGACCCGCCGCAGCAGCAGCGCCACGACGAGGCTGCACGCCAGCGCCAGTCCGAAGCGCGGCAGACCCGACGCCAGCGAACCCAGCGCCCTCGACCGGGGCGAGTCGCAGCCTCCACCATTGATGTCCGTGACGCACCCCGCCGGCACCTGACCGTCCAACGTCAACAACCAGACGAAGACCAGCACCGCCGGCACCAGATAGCAGACGAACGTGTAGAACAGCGGCCGCCACGGCCCGCCCTGATCGGGGTCGAGCAGGTCGTCCTCGATGCGCCGGCTCCGGCCCTGCGGCCCGGCGGTCGCAGCCCGACGTCGGGCGGCCGACGTCGCCGTCGCGGCCCCGACCGGTCCCGCCCCCCGCCGACCCGAAGCCGTACGCGGTCGCGGCGCGGAGTAGGGCACCACCGGCGACCGGGGCGCCGACACCGACGGATCCGCCCACCGGGGATCGTCGCCGGCCAGCCGGGTGTCCGACCAGAAACCCTGGTCCCGCTCGTCCTGCCCCGGCCAGGGCCACCCCTCCCCGGCACCCCCGCCGGAGCCCGGCGCGGTCCGGTCCCCGTCGCCGCCGTCGGCGTACCGCTCCCACTGTCCGGTGTCGTCGGGCCCGTTCCATTGCCCGGTGTCGTCGGGCCGGTCCCATTGCCCGGCCTCGCCGGACCGGTCCCACTGCCCGGTGTCGCCGGGCCGATTCCACTGTCCGGTGTCGTCGGGTCTGCCCCACCGCCCGGTGTCGTCGCGTCGGTCCCACCGGCCGGTCCCGTCGGTGCGGTCCCGCCGGCCGCTGCCGGGATGCTCCCAGCGGTCGACCTCACCGGCCGGACGCCACGCGTGCACACCCGACGCGTCCCACGCGTCCACGGTGGGGAGACGGGAGGACGGCGGCTCGGACGCGGCCGCCAGCGACTCCCGGTCCCACGGGTCGACGGCCGGCCGGTCCTCCGCCGCCCACCGGCTCCGGCGGGCCTCCCGGTCGGGCACGGGCCCGGCCGCCTCCTCCTCCAGCCCGGACCAGACGACCTGTGGACGTTGCGACGGCAGGCGCCTCGGCCGGGTCGGCGGTGGTGGAGCCGACACGGGGTCGTCCTCGGCTCGTCGACGCCCGGCGTATCCCCGCTCCCGCAGGTGCTCGAACGTCCACTCACCGGTGTGCTCCGACTGCGGGGCCGCGCCGAGCGCCGGCGCGTCGCGCCGGCCCGTTCCGCTGACCCGACGCCAACTGCCCGTGCTCCCGGTGCTCCGCCGTGCCGTGTCGTCCGACGACGGTCGACCGACCTCCACCTGCACCTCGTCGTCGGGCGCGGCGTGTCGGCCGCCGCCGTCCGCGCTGCGGACTCCCGACTCCAGCGCCCAACGCGGCAGGTAGGTGTCGACCGGCTCCCGCTGGCCGCGTTCGACGGCCCGACGCCGGCTCGGCGTGCGGTGCCGGGCGGGACCGCGCTCGGGGGAGTCCACCGGTGCCGGGTCGGCGGGATCGTGCCAGGGGGCGACCGGCCGTCGCTCGCGCGGACCGTCCTCTCCGCGTCCCCAGTCCCGGTTACTCACGGCCGGAGCGTGACCCTTCTCAACCGATGGCGCAATCCGCTGTGCAGGTGTAGCCGTTCGCTGGAGATAGTACGGGACGTTCGATGCCGTAGTTCGACCGAAAACTTCCTGTCCACAGGCTGGGGATTGCGTTGTCGCAGCTCAGGGCGTTGCGCCGGAGAATTCCCCAGCCGTTGTCCACAGGCTGTGCACACCCTGCGCACATGCTCGTCCACCGGCGTCCACAGGTTGTCCCGAGGCTCGTCCACCGGTGTGGTTGAGGGGCTGACCTCGGGTTCCGTATGGTTGGCCCCCGACCGGCCGCGCGATGACCCCCCGATCGACCGGCAGGTCGAGGTTGTCGTACCCCGGCGGTAGGGCTGAATCCGGATCCGACGCAGTGGAGGGGGAACCCGTGTCGGTCACCGACGACATGCGGGCGGACTCGCGTTCGAGCGGGGGGCAGGCGTCCGCGCCGCCGCAGCGCGACGGCCAGTTCGACAAGACCCCGCCGCAGGACGTCGCCGCCGAGCAGTGCGTCCTCGGCGGCATGCTGCTGTCCAAGGACGCGATCGCCGACGTCGTCGAGATCCTCAAGACCAACGACTTCTACCGGCCGGTGCACGCCACCATCTTCGACATCATCCTGGAGATCTACGGCCGGGGTGAGCCGGCCGACTCCATCACCGTGGCGGCGGCCCTGGCGGACTCCGGCGATCTCGTCCGCATCGGCGGCGCCCCCTACCTGCACACCCTGATCGCCAGCGTGCCCACCGCCGCGAACGCGGCGTACTACGCCCGCATCGTCAGCGAGCGGGCGGTCCTGCGCCGCCTGGTCGAGGCCGGCACCAAGATCGTGCAGTTGGGTTACGGCACGGGTCAGGGCGGCAGCCGCGACGTCGACGACATCGTCGACCTCGCCCAGCAGGCGGTCTACGACGTCACCGAGCGCCGCGTCAGCGAGGACTTCGCCGTGCTCGCCGACATGCTCCAGCCGACGCTGGACGAGATCGAGGCGGTGGGTGCCCAGGGCGGCGTGATGACCGGCGTCCCGACCGGCTTCACCGACCTGGACCGCCTGCTCAACGGCCTGCACGCGGGGCAGCTCGTGATCGTTGCCGGACGCCCCGGGTTGGGAAAATCGACCGCAAGTATGGACTTTGCCCGAAATGCTGCCATCAGGGCAAATCAGGCGTCAGCCATCTTCTCCCTGGAAATGAGCAAGGTCGAGATCGTCATGCGCCTGCTCTCGGCCGAGGCGCGGGTGCCGCTGCACGTCCTGCGCAGCGGCCAGCTCTCCGACGACGACTGGACCAAGCTCGCCCGCTGCATGGGGGAGATCAGCGAGGCGCCGCTCTTCGTCGACGACACGCCGAGCATGAACCTGATGGAGATCCGGGCCAAGGCGCGCCGCCTCAAGCAGCGGCACGACCTCAAGCTGATCGTGGTCGACTATCTCCAGCTGATGACCTCCCCAAAGCGCACCGAGAGCCGGCAGCAGGAGGTCGCGGACCTCTCCCGTGGCCTGAAGCTGCTCGCCAAGGAGGTCGAGTGCCCGGTGATCGCGGTGAGCCAGCTGAACCGTGGCCCGGAGCAGCGCACCGACAAGCGACCGCAGCTGTCCGACCTGCGTGAATCTGGCTCAATTGAGCAGGATGCCGACGTGGTCATCCTGCTGCACCGCGACGACTACTACGACAAGGAGTCACCGCGGGCCGGGGAGGCGGATTTCATAGTTGCCAAGCACAGAAATGGCCCCACCGACACGGTGACGGTGGCCGCGCAGCTCCACCTGTCGCGCTTCGTCGACATGGCCATCGTGTGAGGCAGACCGGCGCACGGATGACGGATGCTGCCAGGGACGAGGTCATCGAGCGTGCTCTGGCCGGCGAGAGCCTCAGCAGTATCGCCCGCTCGAACGGTGTCTCACGCCAGGCGATTCGTGGCTTGCTGCGGCGTTGAGGGATACCTGCGAGGGTCGTCGGCAAGCTGACGGAGGACCAACGCTCCGAGGTCCTTCACCGCGACGCCACCACCGCTCTCCCGCGTAAGGCGGAGACAGCCGAACGGATAATGGCAGCAGCGGGCAACTCCCCGGATCGACCCGACAGAGCTGAATCCACTGCCGCCCCGGCGATGTCTGCGCGGGTCAGCCCAGGAGGGGGAACCAGCCGGCGACCTCGCCGAGTTCGAGCTCGTCGCGGTCGGTGAGTGGCACCCGCCCGGTCGCCTTCAGCAGGTAGTCGGCGTCGCTCCACGCGGCCGGTCGGACGGCGTCGTCGCTGAGCAGGCCGTCCATGGTGGCCACCGCGACACCCGTCGCGAGGGTGCCGGGCAGGGGCGCGTCGGGCAGGTCGAGCACCAGGTCCAGGTGGTGCACGACGGCCTCGGTGGTCAGCGTGGCGAGCAGGTCCGGCAGCCGCAGCACGTGCCCCTGGGTGGTGACGTGGCCGTCGGGATCGGCCGCGCTCGCGGCGCGTACGGCGGCGGGGGCGGTCTCGGTCCAGAGCCGGACGATCCCGCGCGGGCGGTCGAAGGCGGCGGCGGAGCGGCGGGCCCACCAGGCGTGCCGGGCGCCGTCCTCGTCCTCGCTGGGCGGGAACGCGTGCCAGTAGCTCACGTCGTCGACGTCGGGCGGACCGTCGACGGGGCTGGCCAGCGCGACCAGCGCCCGCTGGGCGTCGCAGAGCACGTGGAAGAGCAGGTCCGCGACGAGCCAGCCCCGGCACCGGGTGAGCCGCTGCAGGTCGGCGTCGTCGAGGTCCGCGACGACCCGGGTGATTCCGTCGTACGCCTGCGCCAGCGGGTGATGCAGCGTGTGCGGCGTCATGCAGGGCAGCGTCGCACGGCCGTTGCCGGTCGGCACGGTGAACGGCGGAGGCGTGCGGAACCACGGGTGACCGGGCCGGTCGAGGCGCCGGCCCGGTCGACGGGGTGGCTCAGCCGAACATCTCGTCCAGGAAGCTCTTGTGCTTCTTGCGCTTGTAGTGCCCGTGGTAGCCGTGGTGCTGCTGACCGTGTCCGTACGCGGGGGCCGGCGGGTAGCCGTGCGCCGGCGGGGGCGGGACGGCGCCGTAGCCCGGCTGGTGCGGGGCGGGGGCGGGCGGCGGGGGCGGCGGGGGCGGGTAGCCGCCCTGCTGGTGGCTCGGCTGGCCGGGGTAGCCGCCCTGCTGCTGGGCGGGCTGCGCCGGGGCCGCCTGGCCCTGCTGGCGGCTCCAGTTGGCCTCCGCCTCGAACAGCTTCTCCAGCTCGCCGCGGTCGAGGAAGATTCCCCGGCACTCGCCGCACTGGTCGATGACGACGCCGCTGCGCTCGTACTGGCGCATTTCTCCGTGACACTTGGGACAGGTCAGGCTCATCCTCCGACCGTACCCGGTCCGGTCACGCGGTTGCTGTCAGCGCTTGCGTGACTTCCGAGTCGGAAACCTCGTGGAAGTCCTCGTAGTAGGTGCTCACCGCCATGAACTCCGGCGGGTGCTGGGCGCAGACGACCTGGTCGGCCTCGGCGGCCAGCATCTCGTACGCCTCCTGCGAGCCGACCGGGACGGCGACCACGACCCGGCGGGCGCCGAGGTGGCGGGCGACCTGGACGGCGGCGCGGGCGGTGGCCCCGGTGGCCAGGCCGTCGTCGACGATCACGGCGGTGCGGCCGGTCAGGTCGAGCGGTGGCCGGCCGGCGCGGTAGAGCCGCTCGCGCCGCTCCAGTTCGGCCTGCTCGTGGCGGACGACCTCGGCGACGTCGCCCTCCGTGAGCCGGCTGGCCACGACGTCGTTGAGGACCCGTACGCCGTCGGGGCCGAGTGCGCCGAAGGCCACCTCGGGCGCCCACGGCATGCCGAGTTTCCGGACGACCAGCACGTCGAGGGGCGCGCCGAGACGCTCGGCGACCACCCGGGCCACGGGCACGCCGCCGCGTACCAGCCCGAGCACGGTGACGTCGGGTTCACCGATGAGCGCGGTGAGCCGTTCGGCGAGCGTCCGGCCCGCCTCTTCGCGGTCGCGATAGGTGGTCATTCCTCAGGTCTACGCCGTGTCGCCGTCCCGCGCCCGCGGGTTGCCGGAAACCGGGGAATGCAGAGCGGGGGCCCACGCGAGGAGGGCGAGCGGGTAGAGCAGGTAGCCGAAGCGGGTCGTGGGCATCAGCAGGATCGCGGCGAGCAGGCCGTACCCGCAGACCAGGGCGGTGGCGACGGCGGTGCGGGGCGGGCGGCGGGCGAGGCGGACGGCGATGGCCAGCCCGGCGGCGAGCAGCAGGGCGACGGCGACGGCGCGGCCGGCGGGCAGCGCGGTGGCGATCAGGTGGCCCGGGAACGGCGACTGCGCGGGGCTGGTGACCAGGCCGTGCCCGAGCGGGAAGCGGAGCACGTTCTCGACCAGCGCGTCGCGGTCGACGAGCAGGGCCGGTAGCAGCGCGGCGGCGGGCAGGCCGAGCGCGCCCGCGGCGACCCGCAGGCCGGCCCGCCGGGTCAGTCCCCAGACGATCAGCACGAGGGCGACCGGCCAGGCGAAGAGCTTCAGTGCCCCGGCCAGGCCGACCGCGAGGCCGGCCCGGCCGGGCCGGCCGGTGGCGGCGAGGGCGAGGGCGAGCAGGCAGAGCGCGAGTACGGGTAGGTCGTCGCCGCCGGTGGCCAGGGTGAGCGCGCAGATCGGCAGGACGGTGGCGGCCTGTACGCCCCGGAGGAGGGCGGCGCCGGCGCGGTCGTCCGCGCTCCGGTGCACGCCGCGGGTGAGGGCGCGGACGGCCAGGGCGAGCGCCAGCGCGGTGCCGACGGCGAACCAGACGCGGGCGTCGGTCCACCAGGCGTCGACGGCGGCCCGGGGCAGCCCGAACAGTGCCATGCCCGGCTGGTACGGGGTGTAGCCGAGCAGTTGTTCGCCGGGCGGCAGGGCGGCGATCGCGTCGGGCCCGAGGTACGGGGTGCCCGTGTCGACCAGCCGCCGGCCGGACTCCTCGACGACCAGCACCTCCTCCTGCGCCCGGTCGGTGCGTCCGCCGGCCCGTTGGACGCTCTGCCAGGCGAGCGGCAGCAGGGCGACGGTGCCCCAGGCGAGCCCGGTGACCGCCCAGCGGGCCCGCAGCCCGGACAGCGGCGATCCGGGGTCGCGGCGGCGCGCCAGGAGTTGGCCGCTCGCGGCGAGGGCGGCGAGGAGGTATCCGACGGCGGCCACGGCGCCCCAGGCGCGGTGCGGGACCAGGGTGGACGTGGCGGCGGTGACCGCGGCGAACACCGCGGACACGGCGTACAGGCCGAGGTCGAGGGCGAGGCCGCCGGCGGCGGAGTCGATCAGCTGCCAGCCACGGCGGCGGGCGGTCGGGGCGGCGGTCACGCGGGCCAGTCTGGCAGCAGGCGCGTGCCGCCGCGTCAGGCGGGCAGGTGGCGGTCGGTGCGGCCACGCCCGGCCTGGCGGCGGCCAGGGGCGAGCCGGATCACGGCTCCCGCGTCGTGCAGCGGAGGGGCGAGCGTGCCGGGGCTGCCCCCGGAGCCACGCCGGAACGCCGCGAGGAGCGTGCCGGCGGGCATCGGCCGGGCGAAGAGGTGTCCCTGACCGGCAGCGCAGCCCAGCTCCCAGAGGGCCCGGCGCTGGGGCTCGCTCTCCACGCCCTCGGCCACCACGTCGAGCCCGAGGCTGCGACCCAGGTCGAGGGTGGAACGGATGACGGCGGCGGCCTCGGCGGAGCTCTCCATGGCGGTGACGAAGCTGCGGTCGATCTTCAGCTCGTGCACGGGGATGCGGGAGAGCAGCGACAGCGAGGAGTAGCCGGTGCCGAAGTCGTCGAGCGCCAGCCGGACGCCCTCGTCGCGCAGCCGGCTGAGCACCCGGTCGACCACGTCGAGCTGGCTGAGGGTGAGCGTCTCGGTCAGCTCCAGCACCAGCCGGTCGGGGGGCAGGTCGTGGGCCCGCAGCCGGGCCAGCACGGAGCCGGGGAAGCGGGCGTCGAGGAGGCTGCGCGGCGAGACGTTGACCGCGACGGGCACGTCGAAGCCGGCGTCGCGCCAGCTGCCCGCCGCGATCAGGGCCTGGTCGAGGATCGCCTCGGCGAAGGCGGGGAGCAGGCCCGAGCGTTCCACGGCCTCCAGGAACCGCAGCGGATCGATCATGCCGTGGGTGGGGTGGTGCCAGCGGGCGAGGGCCTCCGCGCCGGTGACCCGGCCGCTGCCGAGGTCGACGATGGGCTGGAAGTTGACGGTGAATTCGTGGTCGGCGACGGCGCGCGGCAGTTCGCCGCCGAGGGTGAGCCGGCCGAGGTCGGCGGTGTCGCGGTTCGGGGCGTACGTCGAGGTCCGTTGCCCGGCCCGCTTGGCCTGGTACATCGCCACGTCCGCGCGGCGCAGCAGCTCGGGCATGCCCCCGGTGGCGGGTGCGGCGGCGATGCCGCCGCTGGCCTCGACGCTGATCCGCATGCCGTCCAGGTCGAACGGCTCGTGCAGCGTGGCGAGCAGGGTCTCCGCGCGGTGCGCGGCCACCGCCGGGGCCGGCAGGCCCCGCAGGAGTACGGCGAACTCGTCGCCGCCGAGGCGGGCCACCAGGTCGCCTTCCTGGGCGGCGTCGCGCAGCCGCTCGGCGACCTGCGCCAGGACCTGGTCCCCGGCGGCGTGCCCGAGGGTGTCGTTGACTTCCTTGAAGTGGTTGAGGTCGATCAGCACCAGGGCGGTCACTCCGTCGGCGTGCCGGGTGCCGAGGTGTTCGCTGCCCCGGTCGAGCAGGTGCCGGCGGTTGGCCAGCCCGGTCAGCGCGTCGTGGGCGGCGGCGTACGCGTGCTCGTCGGCGACCCGGGCCAGCTCGGCGTACGCCTGCGCGTTGCGCACGGCCGTGCAGAGCGCCGAGGCGAAGGTGCGCAGCGTGTAGCGCTCCCGCTCGGAGAGTTCCACGGGCCCGCGGAACCGCAGTCGCAGCACGCCCACGTCGACGGTCCGGTCGTGTCCCTCGAGCGCGGCGGGGACCACGGTGCCGTCCACCGAGGTCGGCTGGCCGGCCGGCCCGTCGTACGTGATGGCGACCGCGCCACCGCGGACGGTCCGGCCGCCGTCGCGCAGCTCGATCTCCACCTCGTCGGCGGAGAACAGCTCGGCGGCCTGGGTGACCGCGGTGGTGAGGACCTTGTCCAGGTCGACCACGTTCAGCGCGTCGGTGGTGCGGGCCAGGCGCTGCCACGCCTGCTGCTCGGTGCGTCCGCGGACGCGGGTCGAGTAGGCGAGGTGCAGGCTCAGGACCAGGGGCGGCACGGCGAGCAGCATCAGCGGGTCGGCGCGGAGGATCAGCAGGGTGGCGAGGGCGACGAGGTACCGCACACCGATGCCCGCCAGCCGGAGGTCGAGGTCAGCTCGGAACTGGTCCCAGGGCCGGGTGCCGGAGGCGACGGCGATGACCGGGATCGCCAGTACGTCGTCCAGCAGGGCGGCCACCACGTAGACGAAGCCCAGTTGGACGACCAGACCCCACAGGTCGGGGGCTGGCCAGCGGTCGCCCAGCAGCACGATGATCGCCGCGGCGCCGCCTGCCACGAGGGTGTGTTTCGCGACTCCGAAGACGGTCTTGATGGGCGGCAGCCGGGTGACGGACGCGCAGGCCACTCCCGCTCCGGTCGCCAGGATCACCCAGGGCGCCGGGGCCACCGCCAGTCCGATGACGATGGCGGTCTCCACCCATGCGATCGCGAGGGTGGTCGAGCGGATCCGGACCGGTGCCTTGACCACCGCGCCCAAGGCGGTCATCAGCGCGATGGCGACGATCGTCGCCGCGCCGCCCACGGAGCGCGGCGGAGTGCGTAGGGCTGCGGAGAGGGCGATGATCGCGACGACGCTCGCTGCCGCCATCGCCACGCTCACGAGTGTCAGCAGGCGTGGATCGGCGTCCTGGCGACGATTCGTGGTCCCGCTCACCCCGCCTCACCTGTCGCTGACCGTCATTCCTCAATGACCGGCAGCGTACCCGGTGGGTTCTCTCCGCGCTAAGGCTCAGTTCCATTCGGTGCTGCGCATCGGGTGATCCTCCTTCGGCGATTGGGCATCTGGATGCCGTTACTGCGTTGGGGAGGAGCTTAAGAGCGTAAGGAGCCATTGCGAAGGAATAAATGTCGGTATGCGCAATATTAGCCAAGCCTGCTATGTCTTGTGACGTTCTGTCCATCCAGCCTGGACAGAGCGCGCAGGTGGGGCGCCCGTGCGGGTGTGGCGTCGGCCGTGCCTGATCATCTCAGCAGGAAAGGGAGAGGTCTTCCATCGGTCGAATTGCCGGTGGTCGCTAACCCCCGTCCGCCAGCGGACAATGGTCACCTCCACCGCGTGTTGTCGCCGCGTTACCGCTACGGTGGGTGAGGTGGCGAATCGCTGGATATTCTGTGCCCGCACGCCGACTTCTGATTGATCATTCGGTTACGGAATCGCTGCCGCGGGCACACATCGCGACGGCAGCCGGGTGAGCGGACGGCGGCACGGACCCACGCGCCGCGCAGCCCGGTGGCCGGGACGCGCCACGGCCGGCGACCCGGCTTCTGCACCTGGAGAGCGACGAGGCGGCCCGGCTCCGGACCGAGGCGCGTGGGGCTCGCCGTGCGTACCGGAAGATAGGCTCGCGGGCGTGACCGATCCCGCGCAGCTCACCCACGTCGATCCGGCGGGCGCGGCCCGCATGGTCGACGTCTCCGCGAAGGCGGTCACCGGCCGCCTGGCCGTCGCCGCCGGCCTGCTCCGCACCACGCCCGAGGTCGTCGAGCTGCTGCGCCGCGACGGGCTGCCCAAGGGCGACGCGCTGGCGGTCGGCCGCCTGGCCGGCATCATGGGCGCGAAGCGCACCCCCGACCTGATCCCGCTCTGCCACCCGATCGCCCTGCACGGCGTCACGGTCGACCTGACGCTCACCGACGACACCGTGGAGATCACCGCCACCGCGCGGACGGCGGACCGCACGGGCGTGGAGATGGAGGCGCTGACGGCGGTGGCGGTCGCCGGGCTGGCGCTGGTCGACATGGTGAAGGCGGTCGACCCGGCGGCCAGCGTGGAGGCGGTCCGGGTGCTGCGCAAGGAGGGCGGCAAGACCGGCCTGTGGGTCCGACCCGAGGAACGGCCGTGATCCGGGCGCGGGTGGTCGTGGCGTCCAACCGGGCCGCCGCGGGGGTGTACGCGGACACCAGCGGTCCGCTGCTCGTGGCGGGCCTGCGCGACCTCGGCTGCGAGGTGGACGGGCCGGTGGTGGTGCCCGACGGCGAGCCCGTGGGCGAGGCGCTGCGCGCCGCCCTGGCCGACGGCATCGACGTGGTGCTGACCAGCGGCGGCACGGGGATCAACCCCTCCGACCGCACCCCCGAGGTGACCCGGGCGCTGCTCGACCACGAGATCCCCGGCATCGCCGAGGCGATCCGGGCGCACAGCCGCGACAAGGTCCCCGCCGCCGCGCTCTCCCGGGGGCTCGCCGGCGTCGTCGGCCGGATGCTGGTGGTCAACCTGCCCGGCTCGACCGGCGGGGCCAGGGACGGCCTCGCCGTGCTCGGTCCGATCCTCACCCACGCCGTCGACCAGCTCCGCGGCGGCGACCACTGACGACGCGGCCAACCGGTGGGCGCGGTGCCGCTGGCGGCGCGACGGGCGGGGCGCACCGTTAGGCTCGGCGGGTGAGCACGGAAACCGCACCAGCCGCCGAGCCGGTCAGCGCGCCCCCGCCCGCCGGGTGGGAGGAGGCCCGGTCCCGGGTGTACGCCGTCGGCCTGGCCGCCGCGCTCCCCGCCGTCAGCCGGCCGCTCGCCGAGATCGACGGGCACACCCTCGCCGAGCCGCTGGCGACCCGTACGGACCTGCCCGCCTTCCCCACCTCCAGCGTCGACGGCTGGGCGGTGCGGGGCACCGGACCGTGGCGGCCGGTCGGGCGGGTGCTGGCGGGCGGCACCCCGGCCCCGCTGACCGACGACGGGACGACGGTCGAGATCGCCACCGGTGCGATGGTGCCGGAGGGCACGACGGCCGTGCTGCGGGTGGAGGAGTCCCGCCTTACGGCGGAGGGGCTGGTCGAGGGCACGCCCCGGCCCGCACCGGAGTGGCGCGAGCCGGGCGAGGAGGCGTACGCCGGGGAGGAACTCGTCCCCGCCGGCACGCCGGTGGACCCCGCGCTCATCGGCCTGGCCGCTTCCTGCGGGCACGACCGCCTGCTGGTGCGGCGGCAGCCCCGCGCCGCCCTGCTGGTCTTCGGCGACGAGCTGCTGACCACCGGCCCACCCGCCGCGGGGCGGGTGCGGGACGCGCTCGGGCCGGCGGTGCCGGCCTGGCTGCGCCGGTACGGCTGCGTGGTCCGCCCCTCGGACGTGGTGGGACCGGTCGCGGACACGCTCCCCGCGCACGTGGCGGCGCTGCGCGCCGCGCTGGCCACCGCCGACCTGGTGTGCACCACCGGCGGCACGATGCACGGGCCGGTCGACCACCTGCATCCGGCGCTGGAGGCGCTCGGCGCCGACTACGTCGTCAACACGGTGGCGGTGCGGCCCGGGTTCCCGATGCTGCTGGCGCGGCTCGCCGACGCCGACGGCCGGGTCCGGTTCGTCGCCGGGCTGCCCGGCAACCCGCAGTCCGCCATCGTCGCCCTGGTCTCGCTGGTCGCCCCGCTGCTGGCCGGCCTGGCGGGTCGCCCGATGCCGGTGCTGCCGCACGCCACGCTCGCCGAGCCGGTGCGCGGCCGGGGCGCCTACACCCACCTGGCGCTGGTCCGGGTGGACCGGACCGCCGGCACCGCCCACCCGGTCCGGCACGTCGGCTCGGCGATGCTGCGCGGGCTGGCCGGCGCCGACGGGTTCGCCGTCATCCGCCCCGGCACCTCGGGCGAGCCGGGCGACCGGGTTCCGGTCGTGCCGCTGCCGCTGCTGCCCGGGGAGCGTGCGTGGTGACGGCATCGGCTGCGACGTTCGGTGAGGTCACCGACCGGCCGCTCGACCTCGCCGCGCACGAGGCGGCGGTCGCGGACCGCCGGGCCGGCGCGGTGGTCTCGTTCCAGGGGGTGGTCCGCGACCACGACCACGGCCGCGTGGTGACCAGCCTGGAGTACGAGGGCCACCCGAGCGCCGGGCGGATCCTGCGGGAGGTCGCGGCCGAGGTGGCCGCCGACCCGGACGTCTACGCGGTCGCGGTGTCGCACCGCGTCGGCCCGCTCGCCATCGGCGACGCGGCCCTGGTGGCGGCCGTCAGCACCGCCCACCGGGCCGCCGCGTTCGCGGCCTGCGCCCGGCTGGTCGACGAGGTCAAGGCGCGGCTGCCGATCTGGAAGCGGCAGGTCTTCGCCGACGGCACCGAGGAGTGGGTGAACTGCCCCTGAGGGGGCACGCCCTCCGGTCGGCGGCGCGCGCCTCGGGTCAGCGGCGCGCGCCTCGGGTCAGCGGCGCGCGCCCGGGGCGGCCTGGCGGCCGAACCGGTCGGCGTAGAAGGCCGGCTCGGCGCCGGGGCGCCAGGGCAGCGCCGCGACCAGCACGATCAGGGCCAGCGCCAACGAGTTCTCCATCAGGGCGCCGAAGAGGCCGTCCTGGTAGTGGGACACCTCGGGGAGCTGGTGCTCGTACGGCCAGATCGGCGAGATCAGGAAGAGCAGGTAGAGCCCGATCGCGGCGACGCCGTGCCGCAGCCCGGTCAGCGTCGGGTACCAGATCGGCGAGCGCAGCCCGGTGACCCCGGGCGGCCCGCCGTACGCGCCCTGACCGGCCCGCTGCGCCAGCCCGCGACTGGCTTCGCGGCGGCGTACGGCGGCGTCGGCCAGCACGATGACCGCCGGGATCACCCAGACCAGGTGGTGCGTCCAGGAGATCGGGCTGATCACGTTGGCGGTGAGGCCGACGAGCGTGAACGCGGTCAGCTCGTCGCCGTCGGCGCGGGCGTTGACGGCGCGGGAGAGGCCGACCGCCAGCAACAGCACCGAGAACGCCAGCCAGAGCAGGCCGGGCGTCTCGATCGAGTCGTAGAGCCGCGCCAGCAGCCCCGCCAGCGACTGGTTGGGCGTCATGTCGGCCGCCCCGACCCGCTCGGTCTGCCAGAGCACGCCGCCGAAGTAGGCCCGGGACTCGGTGCCGACGACCGCGAAGGAACCGAGCGTCACGGCGATCACCGTGCCGACCGCGGTGGCCGCCGCGCGCCACTGGCGCGTGATCATCAGGTACACGATGAACAGCGCCGGGGTCAGCTTCACCGCGGTGGCCAGGCCGATGCCGACGCCGGCCCAGGCGCCGCTGTAGACGAACCGCAGCAGCGGGCCGTCGGTGGGGGCGACGTGTGTGCCCCGGCGCGACCGCCAGCGCAGGCCGACCAGATCCGCCATGATCAGCGCGAAGAGGAGCAGGTTCACCTGGCCGTAGCCGAGGGTCTCCCGGGCCGGCTCGACGGCGACCGCCAGCGGCGTCGCGATCCCCACGGTGAACCACAGGGGCCAGCCGAGCCGGTCGACGATCGGACGTAGCAGCCCGGCCAGCACGATGGCCAGGGCGGCGACGCTGGCGAGCGCGTTGACCATCCCGGCCAGCTCGACCGGCAGGTGCGCCATCGGCAGCATCACCAGACCACCGAAGGGCGGGTACGTGAAGCCCAGGGTGGTGCCGGGTGCGATGAACTCGTAGAGCTCGTGACCGCTCGCCCACCACACCACCGCGCCGTGGTAGATCTTCATGTCGAAGAAGTTGTACGGTCGCCCGAAGGCGCCGATGGCGAGCCATGCGGCATAGGCGACGGCGGCCACGACACCCGCCCGTACGACGGTCCTACGATCGATCCCCCGCGTCACGCGACGGACTGGGGCGAGGCGATCCACCCGTCTACCGACGGTCGCCGGCATGGCGTCGCCACCCCCGTACCAAGGTCGTCCTATCCGTCCAGGTCCTGCACGGAGCCTAGAACGGCGCCTCACGTTAATGCCTCCCGCGTTATGCGACCGTGTCCGATCCCACACATGTTTTTGACATTTCCACCGCGTTAACGCCTGTCGGGTGGTTCAGGTGATTCGCGGCGTTGGCACGTGAGGGGCGGGCCGGAGGGAGGTATCGACGCAGGTCAGCCCGGCAGTCGTCGGGCCGTTGCTGCTGATCGTACGGCGATCCGGGCCTCTCTGCGGGCGGTACGGACGGCTCGCTGCACGGAACGTCGGGAATGGCCGATCCGGTGGCCGGTCCGCCAGCGCAGCCCGGGCTTGCCGCCGGTGTCCGCGGCGGCGAGCAGCAGCCCGCCGAGGAGGCCCAGGTTCTTCAGGAAGTGGACCTGGTCGTTCTGCCGCCCCGCCGGATCGTCGTTGTTCCAGAAGGGATGCCCGGCGAGGGTCACCGGGACCAGCGTGCCGGCCAGGACGAACGCCGCCGGGCGGGCGAACCGTCCGGTGGCGAGCATCAGTCCGGCGCCGACCTGCACCGCCGCGTTGACGCGGATCAGCGTCTCGGTGTCGGTGGGGATGCGGGGGTCGGCCTTCTCCAGCAGCGGGGTCACCCGGTCCGTCACGGGCTTCGCGGCCGGGACCAGCCGCCCGGGGTTGCGGAGGTTGCTGAACCCGCTGACCACGAAGATGCCGCTCAGCATGGCGCGGGCGAGGGAACGTACGGGCGTCATGGGTCAGTCATACCCCGTCGCCGGCCCGACTACCCCCGCAACGGCCGATCCGGATCGGCGGGCGTACACGTCGCGCCACGCCGATCCGAGCGACCGTCGCTGATGGACCGCCTGTGACGGGTAACGTGCCCGGCGTGACGACGCTGCGGCTGCGACCCGAGGACCCCGCCGACACCGGTGCGGTCCGACGGGTGCTGGCCGCCGCGTTCGCCCGTCCCGACGTGTCCACGCCGCCGGAGGTCCGGCTGGTCGAGGAGTTACGCGACAGCGACGCCTGGGTGCCGCAGTTGGCGATGGTCGCCGAGTACGGCGGCGAGGTCGTCGGCTACGCCCTGCTCACCCGGGTCCGGGTGGCGTCCGACGACCACACGGCCCCGGCGCTGGCGCTCGGCCCGGTGGCGGTCGCGCCGCACCGGCGGCGCATCGGGCTCGGCACGTCGGTGGTGCAGGCCGCCCTGGAGGCGGCCACCGAGCTGGGCGAGCGGCTGGTGGTGGTGCTCGGCGACCCGGCCTACTACCAGCGGTTCGGCTTCGGCCGGGCCGACCGGATGGGCCTGACCAGCCCCTGGTCGGGCCTCGGCGACCCGTGGCAGGCGCTGGTGCTGCCGCCGAGCACGAGCGGCGAAGGCCCGCCGCCGCGCGGCGAGGTGCTCTTCCCGCCTCCCTGGTCCAAGGTCTGACGCCCGCCCTGCACGCCGACGGTTCCCGCCACACGCTCCTCGCGGCCGGTCAGGCCGGCTGGGTGCGCAGGTAACGGCCGAAGTGGGGCACGGTGAACGCGACCGTGCCGCGCTCACCGGAGTAGATCAGGCCCTTCTTGATCAGCGCGTCCCGGGCCGGGGAGAGGCTGGCCGGCTTGCGCCCCAGCGCGCGGGCGATCTCCGCCGTCGGCACCGCCGCGTCCATGTCGTCGCGGCCCCCGCCGTCGACCTCGCCCTCCACCAGGGACAGCGTGGCCATGGCCCGCATGTACTCGCGCTCGGCCGGGGTGGCCCGTTCGAAGCGGGAGCCGAAGAAGCCCACGGCGAGTTCGGCCTCGGCCTCGGGCGCGGCGACGCGTACGTCGGCGGCGGTGATCGGTGAGCGGGGCGCGTGGTCCCAGGTCGCCTTCCCGTACGCCTGCACGAAGTAGGGGTAGCCGCCGGACTTCTCGTAGAGCAGGTCCAGGGCCTTCGGCTCGTACTCGACCTCCTCGCGGTCGGCGGGGGCGCAGAGCGCCTGGTCGGCGGCGATCCGGTCGAGCCGGTCGATGCGCTGGTAGCGGAAGAGCCGCTCCGAGTACGACTTGGCCGCGCTGAGCACGGCCGGCAGGTGCGGCAGCCCGGCGCCGACCACGATCAGCGGCGCGCCGAGCTGGGACAGCTCGTGGCAGGCGGCGCAGAGAGCGGAGACGTCCTCCGGGCCGAGGTCCTGCATCTCGTCGATGAAGATCGCGATTCCGGTGCCGACGTCGGCGGCCACCGCCGCGGCGTCGGTGAGCAGCTCGACCAGGTCGATCTCGATGTCGCCCGAGTCGGCCCGGCCGCTGGCCGCGGGGACGTCGATGCCGGGCTGCCACCGGTCGCGCAGCTTCGGGGCGGCGTTGCCGCGACCGGTCGGCGCGGTCCGCTGGGCGAACGCCTTGAGCACGCCGAGGAAGGCGTCGATCCGGTCGGGCGCGCGGTGCCGGGGCGCCAACTCCCGGACGGCCATGTGCAGCGCGGCGGCGATCGGGCGGCGCAGCGACTGGTCCGGCCGAGCCTCGATCTTGCCGCTGCCCCAGAGGTGGTTGATCGCCTGGGAGCGCAGGGTGTTGAGCAGCACCGTCTTGCCGACCCCGCGCAGGCCGGTGAGCATCAGGCTGCGTTCGGGCCGGCCCCGGGCGATGCGCTCCAGCACGACGTCGAAGACGTCCAGCTCGCGCCCCCGCCCGGCGAGCTCGGGGGGACGCTGGCCGGCGCCCGGGGCGTACGGGTTGCGGACCGGATCCACGCATCGCACAGTATCGGGCCGTCTAGCTGCGGGACTAGACATGCGTAGATGGGGCAACCGGCGTGTCGGGCCACCCGGATCGTCTCGACAAGAAACTAGGGCTGTCTAGCATCCACGCTAGACAGCCCTAGTTTTGCCGATCGGTTCCGGTGCTCAGCGCTTCTTCAGGCAGAGCACGTAGTCGAGGAAGTCCACCGAGTTGTCGTGCACGTAGTTCGCGGTCGCCTCCGGGGCCCGGGTCTTGCACCGGCTGCCGTCCGCCGTGCCCGGGATCCGCAGCAGCACCTCGTAGGTGTTGGGACCGCAGGGCACCTTCCGCAGCTTGGCCTTGCTCGCGGTGCCGTCGTTGACCACGCAGTCGCCCTTGGCGAAGTCCCTCCTGGTGGTGGGGCTCGGCCTGGCGGAGGTTGGCGCCGCGCTGGGCTCGTCGGTCGGCTCGATCGTCGGGTCGTCCGTCGGCTCCGGCGTCGGCTGGCCCGTCGGCTGTCCCGTCGGGGCGGCGGAGGCGCTCACCGTCGGGGCGGCGATCGGGTCCTCGTCGTCGCCGCCCTGCCAGAACGCCCAGCCGGCCAGGCCGACGCACGGGCAGAGCAGGAGCACCACCACCAGGCCGATGACCAGCGCGACCTTGCCGCCGCCGCTCTTCTGCGCCGGCGCGGCGCCCAGCGGCATCCCGTAACCGCCGGGCAGCGGTGGCGGCGGGGCGCCCCACTGACCTCCGGGCGCCGGTGTCGGCACCGGCCCCGCCGGCGGATACGGCCCGGCCGGCGGGTAGCCCGCCCCGGAGCTGGGCGCTGGGTAGCCCGCCCCGGAGCTGGGTGGTGGATAACCCGCCCCGGAACCGGGGGGCGGGTATCCGGCCCCGGAGGTCGGCGGCGGGGGGTAGCCCGGGTCCGGGGCCGGCGGCTGCGCGGGCTGGTTCCACATCGGGTCCGGCTGGCCCCACTGCGGGTTGGCCGGCGATTCACCGCCGGACGGCTGGCCCCACTGCGGGTCGCTCCCCGGTTGCTGCTGGCCCCACTGCGGGTCGCCGCCCGGGTACTGCTGCTGGCCCCACTGCGGGTCGCTCCCCGGTTGCTGCTGGCCCCACTGCGGGTCGCCGCCCGGGTACTGCTGCTGGCCCCATTGTCCGGCGGCGGGCGGCTGACCCCACTCCGGCAGGGTCGGGTCGATGGGTGGCGGGCCGCCCGGGGTGCCGGGCGGGCGCTGGTAGGGGTCGTCCGGCTGCGCGGGTGATCCGTAGGTCGTCATCTCTTCCTCAGGGGTGGGGCCGCTCGGGGTGCGGTGGTTCGGGAGTCCGATGGATCGGGGGGTGCGGTGCTCAGCGCTGCTTGAGGCAGAGCACGAAGTCGAGGGTGTCCAGCTCGCTGTCGAAGAAGTACCAGTTGGTGTAGCCGTCGACCTTGGCGCACTTCGCCGCCGCGTCCTTCTCGCCGCTGGTCGCCCCGTCGATCCGACGCAGCACCTCGTACGTCTGCGGGGCGCAGGCACTGATCAGCAGCTTGGGCTTGCCACCGGCCGGGCCGGCGTTGCGGACGCACTGGCCGGCCTTGACGAAGCGCGGATCGGCCGAGGACTCGGGGGCGGCGGGGGGGCTCGGCGCGGCGGCCGCCGCACTCGCCGGCACGTCGGGCGGATCGGTCCGCGCCGCCGGCGCGGGCTCGCTCGGCGTGGCGACGGGCGCACTGTCGTCCTGGTCGAGCAGGTAGAGCACCGCGGCCCCGCCCACCAGCACCAGGAGCACCACCGTGACCAGTACCGCCGCGACCGGAGCCGCCCGGCCACGTCGGCGTTGCGGGGGCGGGACGGGGCCCGCGGCGTACGGAGAGGCGACGGCCGTGCCGTCGTCCGGGGAGGCGTACGGGGGCGCGCCGGGAGGGCCGTACGGTTCATCCCAGCCGTCCCGCCGGGGGCCGGCCGGCGGGCCGTACGACTCGTCGGGGCGCCGCCCGTGCCACGGGTCCGGGTCCCCGTGACCCGGTGCTCCGTAGTTCGCCATGCACGCCTCCCGTGCGAGTGGTGAGAAGCCGGCCGCCAACGAGGGCCGCCGACGCCCAGGCCACCGTAGCGTGTCCACCGATGAGCCCACCTCCACCGAGTGCACCGCAGCCGGCCTCCGCCGGCACCGCGGCCGGACCGATCGTCGGAACCGGGCGCACGGGCGCCGCCCGGCCGGCCCGCTCCGGACCGCGCTGCTGCTGGTGGTCGCGGTGGCGCTCGGCGCGTTGGTCGCCGCCGAGGCGGTCGCCGCGCGGGTGGTGCTCGGCGGCGCGGTCATCGTCGCCGGCTTGGCAGTCGTGGTGAGCACAGAGAGACCCCGACGTCCCGCCGGGGGCACCACGTCGGAGCCGTCGCGCCGGTAGCGTCCGCCCGTGTCGACCGGGCTGCTGGTGTGCGTGGCGCTGCTCGGCGCCCTGACCGGTCTCGCCGCGCCCCGGGCCGCCCACCACTTCGCCACCTCCGCCGGACCGCGCGCCGCCACACCGCGCGCCGCCACACCGCGCGCCACCGGACCGGGGGCCGGGTGGGGCGCGTCGGCGGGGGCGGTGGTGTTCGCCGGGCTCGGGGCGGCCCTGGGGACCGACCCCGCCCTGCCGGCGCTCCTCGGGCTGGCGACCGTCGGGCAGGTGCTCGCCCTCGTCGACCTGGCCTGCCTGCGGCTGCCCGACCCGCTGGTCGGCACCGCCGCGCTGGTCGCCGCCGTCGGCCTGACCGGCGCGGCGCTGACCACCGGGAGCGTCGGGCGGCTGCTCGGCGCGGCGGCCGGGGCCGTGCTCTGCTTCGCCTGCCACGTGCTGCTGGCGTTGCTGCCCGGCTCCCGGCTGGGCTTCGGCGACGTGAAGCTCGCCGCCGTCCTGGGCCTGCCGCTCGGCTGGCTCGGCGGGTCGTCCCTGGCGCTCGGGCTGCTCCTGCCGCACCTGCTGCACGGCGTGGTGGTGCTCGCCCTGCTGGTCGCCGGCAGGGTGCGTCGCGACACCCCGCTCCCGCTGGGCCCGGCCCTGCTCGCCGGCGCCTGGCTGGCCGCCCTGGTCGCCTGACGGGGCATCCGGAGCCGCGACGACCACCGGCGCGCTGCCGGCGGGATCGGTCAGATGAGGCGGAGCTGGCGGTCGCGGGGGCGGCGGGCCTCGGCCTCGCCGAAGCGCTCGAAGAGGCCCGGGTCGATGACGTCGAGGAACGGCGACGGGGCGCACTCGCGTTCCGTGCCGTGCCGGCTGCGCCGGGCGGCGTGGGTCACGTACAGCCGGTCCTGGGCCCGGGTCAGCCCGACGAAGAAGAGCCGCCGTTCCTCGGCGACCGCGTCCTCGTCGGGCGTGCTGCCGGGCCAACGCAACGGGAGCAGCCCGTCCTCGGCACCGACCAGGAAGACCACCGGGAACTCCAGCCCCTTGGCGGCGTGCAGGGTGAGCAGCGTGACGGCCTCGGCACGGGGGTCGAGCGCGTCCACCTCCGCCCCGGTGGCGAGCTGGGACAACAACAGCGGCAGGTCGTCGCCGCAGCGCCGGGCCAGCGGGGTGAGCAGGTCGACGGCCGAGCGGACGTCCTCGGGGCGTACGGTGCCGGCACCGTCCAGCGTCGGCACGGCGAAGCGTTCCGCCAGCACCTGCCCGGCCAGCCGGACCCGGGCGACCAGCGAACCGTCGAGCCCGTCGGCGTGGCGCAGCTCGCGGGCGATGGCGGCCACCCCGGGCCGGTCCCGCAGCCGGTCGTGCGAGCGCTTCTGCACCGGGATGTTCGCCCGGGCCAGCGCGTCCACGATCGGCGCGGCCTGCGCGTCGGTGCGGTAGAGCACCGCGATGTCGGAGAAGGACAGCGACGTGGAACGGCCGTCGATGCGCCCCGAGTCCAGCGACCGGTGGGAGAGCCCGCCGACCAGCTCGTCGATGGTGCGTACGACGAAGTCCGCCTCGTCGGCGACGGAGGCCGCCGGGTAGCGACCCACCAGCGGGGCCTCCGGGTCGAGCCGGGCCGGGTCGAGCCGACGGCCCCGCACCAGCGACGACGGCGCGATGGCCTGCACGGCGGCGGCCAGGATCGGCGCGGAGGAACGGTAGTTGCGGTTGAGCCGGACCAGCCGGGCGTCGGTGAAGTCCTGCGAGAAGCGCAGGAAGTAGCCGACGTCGGCGCCCCGGAACGAGTAGATGGCCTGGTCCGGGTCGCCGATCGCGCAGAGGTTGCCGTCGGCGGGGCTGAGCAGGCGCAGCAGCTCGTACTGCACCTCGTCGACGTCCTGGTACTCGTCGACGAAGATCCACCGCCAGCGTTCCCGGTAGTGCCGGACGCGCTTCTTGTCGGCCCTGAGCAGTGCGACCGGCAGGGTCAGCAGCTCGTCCAGGTCCACCAGGTCCTGCTTGCGCAGCAGCGCCGCGTAGGCGCTGTCGTCGGTGCCGGCCTCGGCGCGGGCCTCCGCCCGCTGGGTGTCGTCGGCGATCCGGAAGTCCGCCGGCAGGCCGACGGCGTCGGCGTTCTCCCGGAGGATGGTCAGGCCCAGCGAGTGGAAGGTGCCGACGGTGACGTCCTCGGCGACCGGCCCGAGCAGGCCGTCGAGGCGGTGCCGCAGCTCCTCGGCGGCCCGCCGGGTGAACGTGATCGCCAGGCACTGCTCCGGGAAGACGTTCAGCTCCGCGCAGAGGTAGGCGATCCGGTGGGTCAGCGTCCGGGTCTTGCCGGTGCCCGGCCCGGCGACGATGAGCAGCGGGCCGCCCGGCGCGGAGGCGGCCACCCGCTGCATGGCGTCCAGGCGGTCGAGGAGGCCGGTGCCGACCTCCTCCATCCCGGCGAGCATCGGCTCGAACGGCTCGTGCGGCGAGGGCGCGGGCGCGATCGGGGGCGGCGGCGCGGGCGGCACGGCCTTGCGCTTCGGTTCGGCCTTGGTCGCCGCCGGGCGCCTGGTCCGTGGCTTCGGCGCCGGCTCCGTGGGAGTGCGCTGCGCCGGCACGGGTACGTCGAAGAGCGTCTCCTGGGCACCGCCCGCGTCGCCGCCCAGCTCGGCCGGGTCGAAGAGGGTGATGACGCCGTACTCGCCGTCGTAGCCGGGGACGCGGCGCACGTCGCCCCGGCGCAGCCGGCCGATGCCCTCGGCGAGCAGTTCCCCGCCGACCCTGCCGATCTCGTCGAGCGGGGTGGTGGTGAGGATCTCCAGCTCGGGGCCGAGGGCGGCGACCAGCTCGTGGAGCTTCCCCTCGACCTTCTTGGACCGCGCGCCCACCTTGTTGAGCTCGCCGAGCACCTCGGCCAGCGGCACCAGGTGGGTGACGTCGCGGGCGTGTTCGGGGCGGTGCCCCGACGGTCGGTCGGCCAGCTCCTCGACCCGGCTGAGCACGCCGACGGTCAGCGGCTTGCCGCACTCCGGGCAGCGGCCACCGGCGGCGCGGGTCTTCTCGGGCGACCAGTTGACCCCGCAGAGCCGGTGCCCGTCGGCGTGGTACTTGCCCTCCTCGGGGAAGAACTCGATGGTCCCGGCCAGCCCGTCGCCGGTACGCAGGGCGTCCCGGATGGCGAAGTAGTCGCGGGTGGTGGCGAAGACGGTGGCCTCCCGGGCCAGGGCCGGCGGCGAGTGCGCGTCCGAGTTCGACACCAGGCGGTAGCGGTCCAGGCTGCCGACGCGCCAGTTCATCCCGGGGTCGGAGGAGAGGCCGGTCTCGACGGCGAAGATGTGCTCGGCGAGGTCGGCGTAGCAGTCGGCGATCGCGTCGAAGCCCGACTTCGAGCCCAGCGCGGAGAACCACGGGGTCCAGATGTGCGCCGGCACGAGGTAGCCGTCGGCGCTGGCCTCCAGGGTGATCTCCAGCAGGTCCCGGGAGTCCAGGCCGAGGATCGGCCGGCCGTCCGAGCCGAGGTTGCCGATGCGCCCGAGCGCCGTGTTGAACCGGGCCACCGCGTCCAGGTCGGGCAGGTAGATCAGGTGGTGCACCTTGCGGGTGCGGTCGTCGCGCTTGTAGATCGTCGAGATCTCCACGCTGAGCATGAACCGGACGGGGTCCGCCTCCGCCTCGCTCGCCAGCCGGGGCGGCAGCCGGCGGGCGATGTCCCGCTCCGCCTCCGGGCTGAGCCGGTGCAGGCCGGGCTCGGCGGGGTGCAGCGTCTCGCGGAGGTGGTCGTACCAGGCGGGGTGGGTGAAGTCGCCGGTGCCGAGCACCCCGATGCCCTTGCGCCGCGCCCACCAGCCGAGGTTCGGCAGGGTGAGGTCGCGGCTGCACGCGCGCGAGTACTTCGAGTGGATGTGCAGATCCGCGACGAACGGCGAAGGGCCGCCGGGGGGTGCGGGACTGAACGGAGGCACGCCGCATCCTGTCACGCCCGCGCCATTACCCACCCGTCGCCACGCACACCCGTGACCTGAGCATCCGGTGCTGGACAACGCCGGTCGCCCGCGCTATGGGTCAGCGGGAGCGCAGCTCCACCAGGGTGATCTGCGGCTCGGCGCCGACGCGGACCGGGGGGCCCCAGAATCCGGCGCCGTTGGTGACGTAGACCTTGGTGCCGTCGACCTCGCCGAGACCGGAGACCACCGGTTGCTGGAGCTTCACCAGCAGGTTGAACGGGACCATCTGGCCGCCGTGGGTGTGCCCGGAGAGCTGGAGGTCGACGCCGAACTTCGCCGCCTCCACCGCGGCGACCGGCTGGTGGGCGAGCAGCACCACCGGCCGGTTCGGGTCGCGGTCGCCGAGGGCCGCGGCGTAGTCCGCCGGGGCCGCCAGGCCGGTGCCGGCGGCCGTGACGTCGTTGACTCCGGCCAGGTCGAGCACGCCGCCCCGGGCCTGGATCTCCGTCCGCTCGTTCTGCATGACCCGCAGGCCGAGGCGGTCCAGCTCCTGGACCCACTCCTCGACCCCGGAGTAGTACTCGTGGTTGCCGGTGACGAAGTAGCTGCCGTGCCGGGAGCGCAGGCCGCGCAGCGGCTCGGCCGCCTCGCCCAGCTCCGCGACCGAGCCGTCGACCAGGTCGCCGACGACGGCGACGATGTCGGCGTCCAGGCGGTTGATCGCGGCGACGATCCGCTCGGTGTGCGCCCGGCCACGCAGCGGGCCGAGGTGGATGTCGGAGACGGTGGCGATCCGCAGGCCGTCCATGCTGCGGGGGAGCCTGGCCAGGGGGATCTGCACCCGGTCGAGCTGCGGCGGGCCGAGGGCGGTGCGGATGCCGTACCCGGTGAGGCCGGTGGCGGTGAGCCCGGCGAAGATCGCCGCCCCACGGGCGAGCAGCAGCCGGCGGGCCGGGTCGTGGTCGGGCTGCCCGACGGCGTCGGCGGCCGGCGGGTCCGCCGGGCCCGCCGCGCCCACCATGGCCGGCTCGGGCGCGGCGGCGGTGGGTTCCGCGGCGGCGACCCGACGGCGCAGTACGAGCTTCGTCACCGCCATCGGCACTTCCAGCGCCACCAGCAGGACCAGCAGGTAGAACATGACGGCGAGCCAGAGGTAGCCCGGCCACGCGAGCCAGTAGAGGCCCGCCTGGGTGCCGGCCATGGTCGCCGGTACGAGCAGCGCGAGCACCAGGGCGGTGATCCCACCGATCCGGCGCCAGCGCCCCGGGGCGGTGGTGTCCCGCACCAGGCGCTTCCACAGGTAGAGGTGGATCAGGCCGGTGATCAGTGCCATGGTGGCGACGAACGCCAGTGCCGCCAGCATGTGTGCGCCTCCCTCAGCCACCCGCGAAGGGCGGCAGGACGTCGATCGTGGTCCCGGCCGGTAGCGGGGCCCGCCGATCATGACAGGTCACGCCGTCGACCAGGAAACTCGCCACCGTCAGGACGGCGGCGAGCCGCTCGCCGTGCCGGTCGGTCAGTTCCACGAGGAGTTCGTCCAGGGACCGGCCGGCGGATGCGGTCTCCTCCGTCCGGCCGGCGGCGGCCCGCGCCCCCGCGAAGTAACGGACGGTCAGCCGCGCCCCGGCGCGGGCCGGGTCCGCCTGGGCCGGTGGCCCGGTGTCAGCCGGGCTCGTCGGTTCTGCCACGGTCAGCCTCCGATCGCGGACATCGGCCGGGCGGGCTGCAGGAAGGCCGGGTCGTCGATGCCGTGCCCGGCCCGCTTGCCCCACGTCGCGACCCGCCAGCGCCGGGCCAGCTCGTCGTCGTCCGCCCCGGCCCGCAGGGCGCCACGCAGGTCGGACTCCTCCGTGGCGAAGAGGCAGGCGCGCACCTGCCCGTCGGCGGTCAGTCGGGTGCGGTCGCAGTCGCCGCAGAACGGCCGCGTGACGCTGGCGATCACGCCGACCCGGGCCGGGCCGCCGTCGACCAGCCAGGTCTCGGCCGGCGCCGCGCCGCGCTCCGCCGGGTCGGGCACCAGGTCGAACTCGCCGCGCAGGGAGGCCAGGATCCCTTCGGCGGTGACCATCGTGTCGCGGTTCCAACCGTGCTGGGCGTCGAGCGGCATCTGCTCGATGAAGCGCAGCTCGTAGCCGTGGGCGAGGGCGAAGCGGAGCAGCTCGGGCGCCTCGTCGTCGTTGACGCCGCGCATCAGCACCGAGTTGATCTTCACGGGGGTGAGTCCGGCGGCGGCGGCCCCGGCCAGCCCGGCCAGCACGTCCGCCAGGCGCGGGCGCCGGGTCAGCCGGGCGAACCGCTGCGGATCCAGCGTGTCCAGCGACACGTTCACCCGGTCCAGCCCGGCGGCGCGCAGCCCGGGAGCGAGCCGGTCCAGTCCGATGCCGTTGGTGGTCAGCGAGATCCGGGGGCGCGGCTCCAGCGCCGCCACGGCGGCCACGATGTTGAGCAGCCCCGGCCGGATCAGCGGCTCCCCGCCGGTGAACCGCACCTCGGTCACGCCGAGCAGGCGCACCGCGACCCCGACCAGCCGGACGATCTCGTCGTCGCCGAGCAGTTGCGGGGCAGGCAGCCAGGCCAGCCCCTCTGCCGGCATGCAGTAGGTGCAGCGCAGGTTGCACTTGTCGGTCAGGGAGACCCGGAGGTCCCGGACGACGCGGCCGTACCGGTCGGCGAGGGCGCCGTGGGTCGGCGGGGCGGCGGTCACCAGTCGACGGTAGCGCGCCCGAGCCCGGCCAGCGCCGACCGGGCGGTGCGGGCGACCGCATCGCGGTACGCGCCACCGAACAGGGCGGCGTGCACCAGCAGCAGGTGGAGCTGGTGCAGCGGGACCCGCTCCCGCCACCCGTCGGCCAGCGGCCACTCCTGCGCGTACGCGGCGAGGATCCGGTCGAGATGCGGCACGCCGCCGAAGAGGGCGAGCTGCGCCAGGTCGGTCTCGCGGTGCCCGCCGTGCGCCGCCGGGTCGACCAGCCAGACCCGGCCCTCGGCGCCCCAGAGCGCGTTGCCCGGCCAGAGGTCCCCGTGGATCCGGGCCGGTGGCTCGTCCCCGCCGAACTCCCCGATCCGCTCGACGACCTGCTCGACCAGCGTGGCCTCGACGCCGGTGAGCCCGCCGCCGTCCACCACGCGACGCAGGTGGGGCAGCAGCCGACGCCGGGCGAACCAGCGCGACCAGGGGCCCTCGTCCGGCCGGTTGTCCTGCGGGAGGGACCCGACGAAGCCGGTCCAGTCGGCCCCGAAGGCCGGCGCCCCGGCCCGGTGCAGGGCCGCCAGCTCGCGACCGAACCGCTCGGCCGCCTCGGGCGTCGGCTCGCCGGGGTCGACCCACTCCAGCGCGAGCAGCCCGGGCAGCGCCACGATCACCTCCGGTACGGCGACCGTCCCGGCCTCGCGCAGCCAGCGCAGGCCGGCCGCCTCGGCGGCGAAGAAGCCCTCAGGCGCCGGTCCTGCGGCGGTCTCCGGCCAGGTCTTGGCGAACACCGAGTGCCCGTCGTCCAGCGTGAGCCGGGACGCGGCGCAGATGTCGCCGCCGGCGACCGGCGTCTCGCGGATCCGCTGGTGGGTCAGGAAGGTCGGCAGGTGCTCAGGGTGCGCCCGCAGGTACGCCAGATCCATGACGGCAAGGTAGCCCCCTGACGCCGTCCGGTCCCGCCGGAAACGGCCTGCCGCCCGGCCCCGCCCTGCCGCCCGGCCCCGCCCTGCCGCCCGATCCCGCCTGCCGCCCGGCCCCGCCCTGCCGCCCGGCCCCGCCGGGGAGGGGCAGTGGTGAATCTTGGCAAGTTTCGGCCCCTCGGGGGGCCTTTTCGCTCCAAGATCTCTGGCGGTGGTTCGGGCGGTGCCCGTAGGAGGGGTGGCGTCAGCGGTCGGGGATTGGCTTGAGCTGGGTAAATACTCTCCGTGTCTGTGGATGGACCGCGTGTCGTCCACAGGGGCGGCGGGTGACCCGCCGGCGTCGGAGGCTGCCAGACATGACCCCGACCGACCGCCCCCGGCTCGCCGTCCGTTCCCCCGCCGACCTCATCGCCGCCGTGCCCTACCTGCTCGGCTTCCACCCCGCCGACAGCGTCGTCGTGGTGGCGATGCGGGGCCGCCGGATCACCTTCGCCGCCCGCGCCGACCTGCCCGACCTCGCCGACCCGCGCGACCCCGCCGGGCACCTCGCCGGCGTCGTCGCCCGGCAGCACGCCGAGACCGCCACGGTCCTCGGCTACGGTCCGGCGCCGCTGGTCACCCCGGCGGTCGACGCCGTGCGCGCCGCGCTGGCCGCCTGCGGGCTCTCCGTGCTCGACGCCCTGCGCGTCACCGAGGGCCGCTACTGGTCGTACCTCTGCACCGAGCCGACGTGCTGCCCGCCGGAGGGCACCCCCTACGACGTCGGGGCCAGCGAGGTCAGCGCGGCGGCCGTCTTCGCCGGCCAGGTCGCCCTGCCCGACCGGGCCGCCCTGGTCGCGCAGGTAGCCCCGGTGACCGGTCCCGCTCGCTCGGCCGTACGCCGGGCCACCGCCCGCGCCGAGCGGCGCCTGGCGGCCCTGCTCGACCGCGAACCCGCGACCGAGCCGGGCGGCGGGCGGGCGGTCCGCTCGGCGGGGACGGCGGCCGTACGCTCCGCGCTGCGTCGACTCCGGCGCGGGCAGCGGCTCACCGACGACGAGGTCGCCTGGCTGAGCGTGCTGCTGACCCACGTGCCGGTCCGCGACCACGCCTGGGAACGCACGGACGGGCGGGACGAGGACATCGCGCTCTGGACCGACGTGCTGCGTCGGGCCGAGCCGGAGTTGATCGCCGCGCCGGCCGCGCTGCTGGCGTTCGCGGCGTGGCGGGCGGGGCAGGGGGCGCTGGCGGCGGTGGCCCTGGAACGCGCCCTGGCCGAGCACCCCGGCCACTCGATGGCGCTGCTCCTCGACGATTTGCTGCGCCGGGGCGTGCCACCCTCCCGACTGGACGGCTGGCCGGCGATCGGATCGCCCGGCGTGCTCCGCCGCAGACGCAGGCGCAGCGAGCGCTGACCGACCGACGCACGGTCGCACCGGCGGCCACCCCCTACGCTGTGCCGTCCTCATCGAGGATGACTCGTCGGCGATAGCTGCCCAGGGTGAGGCCGAGGACCGACCGGAACTCGTTGGCGAGGTGGGCGTGGTCGCTGTAGCCGAGGTCGGCGGCGACGGCGGCCAGGGTCGTGCCCGGGTCGGTGCGCAGGCGTTCGGCCGCCTCCTGCAGTCGGCGCCGACGGATCATCGCCGACGGCGGCAACCCGACGTATCGGTTCGCGAGTCGCTGCAACGACCGGGTGGACAGGCGCAGGCGTACGGCGGCGTCCTCGACCGTCCGGATCGTCGGATCGGAGTCGATGACCTCGGCCATCGCGTTAGCCAGCAGCGCCTCGTGGCTCGACGGTGGGACCGTGTCGGTGAGCCATCCCGCGAACGCGTCGACCGCACGGCGGTGTCGGGTCCGCCGGTCGCCCGGCCCGGTCATGGCGCGGTGCACCCGCTCGTGCAGGACGGGCAGGTCCACGGGCTGGTACCTGTCGCGCAGGGCCGCCGGGTCCGCGACGAAGTGGGGCACCGCCGCCGGTCGCAGCAGGGCGCCGACAGCCCACCCGGTCCCGGTGAGATCACGGTACGAACTGCCGGTCGTCGGTCCGGAGAAGCCGACCGCACCCGGCTCGACGACGAGATTGCAGGCGGGGAAGGCGATCAGGTGCTGCCGGGAGGACCGCCCCGGCTGGATCCGCCACTCCGGAATCCAGAACCACCGCACGAGCCGCGTCACCGCATCCGGCGCCGTGAGCCGGTCGAACGTGGGCAGCCGCGCCGGATAGAGGACGCCACGCGGGCTCGTCGCGCCTGGTGGGGGCACCTGTCGCGAATCTTCAAGCCGGTCCACGCTGGGCATTCCTACGATCGGTCCCATGACTGCAACGAGCCGAGCCGCCGATGGCGAGCACACCGCAAACGGTACGCCGCGCGGCGCCACCAGCCTGACTCCCTTCCTGGCTATCCCGGATGCGCGCGGAGCGATCGACTTCTACCGCGAGATCTTCGGGGCGCGGGTGGTCGACGTGACCGAGATGGGCGGCGTCGTGGCCCACGCCGTCCTCGACTTCGGCCACGGGTTGCTGCAACTCGGGGAGCCGATGCCCGACTACGGGCTCGTCCCGGCGCCCGAAGGGGACCAGGACTGCTACTCCATCGGCCTCTACTGCCCGGACGTCAACGCCGTCGTCGCCCGTGCCGAGGCGGCCGGGGCCGTCGTTCGTGAGGCACCGTCGACGTTCGTGTCCGGCGACCGGTTCGCCAGCATCCGGGACCCGTTCGGCGTACGGTGGTCGGTCATGACCCGGGTCGAGGACCTCTCCGAAGAGGAGAGCGCGCGGCGGGTCGCCGAGTGGGCAGAGCAGCAGAACCAGGCAAGCTGACCGAGCGTTTCACCGGCTGGGCCCGCCCGCGCTGATTCCGCGGCGAGAACATCGGCCCGGCGGTCTCCGTCGAGAGACGTACCGGAACTTCGTTCCCCGGGACGAGCCGACGGGACCGACGACGCCGCAGAATGTTTCGGTGCCCCTACCTATCGTAAGCCCCGCATGAGCGTCGGACTGCTGCTGTCGCTCGCCGGCCTGGCCCTGGTCGACAGCACGAGCATCGGCACCCTCTTCATCCCGGTCTGGCTGCTGCTCGCCCCCGGGCCGGTCAACGCCCGCCGGATCCTCGTCTACCTCGGCACGATCGCCGTCTTCTACTTCGGCGTCGGGCTGCTGCTCGCCCTCGGCGGCAGCCGGCTGGCCGACGTCCTCGGCGGGGCGATGGACAACCGGCCGGTGCTCTGGGCGCAGCTCGTCCTCGGGGTCGGGCTCTTCGTGCTCAGCTTCCGCTACGACGGCAAGCGGCGTCCGCGCAGCGGGGGCGTGCTGCGCTGGCGGGACCGGGCCACCGCCGGCGACTCCTCGGCGCGGTGGCTGGTCGGGCTGGCGCTGCTCGCCGCGCTCGCGGAGGTGGCGACGATGCTGCCGTACCTCGGCGCGGTCGGCCTGCTGACCACCTCCGGGCTCGGCGCGGCGCAGATGGTGGGGCTGCTGGCCGCCTACTGCCTGGTCATGGTCCTGCCGGCGGTGCTGCTGCTCGCGGCCCGGATGGCGTTGCCGAGGCTGGTCGAGCCGGTGCTGGCCCGGCTCAACGCCTGGATCATGCGGACCTCCGGCAGCATGCTCGGCTGGATCCTCGGCATCGCCGGCTTCCTGCTGGCCCGCGACGCCGCGTTCCGGCTGGGGCTGTTCGGCTAGGGCGTATCTCAGAGGACGCGTGGAGACTGGTGGACCACTGCCGCCGGGAACGCTGATACCTGTGTGGCATAAAGATACCTGTGTGGTATCGAG
The DNA here is from genome assembly GCF_036902715.1 of Micromonospora sp. CPCC 205546. NCBI lineage: Bacteria > Bacillati > Actinomycetota > Actinomycetes > Micromonosporales > Micromonosporaceae > Micromonospora > Micromonospora sp. CPCC 205546. The sequence continues at coordinate 15,660 of NZ_JBAKHL010000043.1, read as the reverse complement.
GCGGGAGAACCACACCACCGGCCGTCGAGGCCCGTGGCCGAGGTCCCACCGCGTGGCGGCGTCCCCGACTACCTGGAGTAGTGGCGGGGCGCCTCGAACTCCGACGACGCAGGGATCAGGTGGTTGTTCCGGCGGTGGTCACGCGGTCGGGGCGGGCGTAGACGTTCATCGCGTCGCCGCGCAGGAAGCCGACCAGCGTCAGCCCGGCCTCCTCGGCCAGCTCCACCGCCAGGGTGCTCGGCGCGGAGACCGCCGCGAGCAGCGGCACCCCCGCCATCCACGCCTTCTGGGTCAGCTCGAAGCTCGCCCGCCCGGAGACCAGCAGGACGTGCCCGGCCAGCGGCAGCCGCCGCTCACGGACCGCCCAGCCGACCACCTTGTCGACGGCGTTGTGGCGGCCGACGTCCTCGCGCAGCACCACCAGGTCGCCGTCGGCGGTGAACAGGCCCGCCGCGTGCAGGCCGCCCGTGCGGTCGAAGCCGCGCTGGGCCGCGCGCAGCCGGTCCGGCAGCGCGGTCAGGACCGCCGCCGGCACCGTCAGCGGGTCGTCGCCCACCGCGAAGACCGATCGGGTACGCACAGCGTCGATGCTCGCCTTGCCGCACACCCCGCAGGAGCTGGTGGTGTAGAAGTTCCGCGACGGATCGACGGTGGGTTCGGGCACGCCGGGCGACAACACCACGTCCACCACGTTGTACGTGTTGGGCGTCTCCGCGCCGGCGCAGAGCTGCGCGGTGCGTACGTCGTCGGTGGAGCGGATCAGCCCCTCGGTCAGCAGGAAACCGATCGCCAGGTCGAGATCGTCGCCGGGCGTACGCATGGTCACCGCGAGCGGCCGTCGCCGGCCGGGGCCGGCCGCACCGACCCGGATCTCCAGCGGCTCCTCCACGGCCAGGCTGTCCTGCCGGCGTACCGAGGTGCGGCCGGTCGCCGCCGCGTCGAGGTCGATGCGGAGCACGCCGCGCCGGTCAGTCGCCCGTCCCATCCCGCCATCCTGCACCCCGACCCGGGCGGCCGCGCGGCTACCGTGGCCCGGTGGACGCGTACGCGGCGGTGGTGCTGGCGGGCGGGGCCGCGCGGCGGATGGGGGGCGTGGACAAGCCCGCCCGGACGGTCGGCGGCCTGCCCATGCGGGACCGGGTGCTGGCCGCGGTGGCCGACGCCGCGCCGCGCATCCTGGTCGGCCCGCCCGGACCGGTGCCCGCCGGGGTGCGGGTGACCCGGGAGGAACCGCCGGGCGGCGGCCCCGTCGCCGCCGCCGCGGCCGGGCTGGCCCTGCTCGACCCCGGTACGCCGGTGGTCGCCCTGCTCGCCGCCGACCTGCCCCTGCTCACCCGCGCGGCGGTCGGGGAGTTGCTCGACCATCTCGACGCCGCCGGTCTAGCCGCCGCTGGTGACGACGGCACCGGTCACGATGCCGCCGGCCACGACGGCGCCTGCTACGTCGACGGCGACGGGCGGCGGCAGACCCTCTGCGGCGTGTGGCGGGTAGCCCCGCTGCGCGCCGCCCTGGACCGCCTCGCCGCCGAGCGTGCCGGCAGGCGTCCCGACGGGTCCGCCGAGCGCGCCGGCAGGCGTCCCGACGCCCCCGCCGCGCCGCTGGCGGGAGCACCGATCAGGGCGTTGCTGGCCGGGCTGCGGGTGTGCGAGGTGCCGTGGACCGGTGCCGGCCCGCCGCCCTGGTTCGACTGCGACACTGACGAGGACGTACGCCGGGCGGAGGAGTGGACGCGATGACGGTCATGGACGACTGGGTGACGGCGGCCTGTGCCGAGCTGGACCTGGACCCCGCGCGGGTGCCGGTGCCGGCCGTGCTCGACCTGGCCAAGGACGTGGCGCACCAGGTGCTGCGACCGGGCGCGCCCGTCACCGCGTACCTGCTCGGGCTGGCGGTCGGGCGGGGCGCGGACCCGGCCGGCGCCGCGGCCCGGCTCAGCGCGCTGGCCGCCTCCTGGCCGGTCGGGCTCGGCGCCGAACGACCGGGCGGAACCTCCGCCTGACCTCCGCTGTCCGATCACGGTCGGGCTGATTCGACTCCCCCGTCCCGTGGGTAGGGTGACCTTGACGGATGGAGACGATCATGACGGCGGACCACCCCTCGGCGCCGGGCGGCGACTCGCCCGGCACCCTGCCGGCGCACCACGAGCCGATTCTGCTCGACGAACCCAGCACTGCCGACCTGCGGGCCAAGGTGACCCAGGCCTGGCACGAGTTCGCGCGGGCGCTGGCCGGGCGGTTGGCGGCGCTGCCCACGGGCACGCACGTCGAGCTGACCCTCGACCCGACCGCCTCCGGCACCGGCGATGCGGTCTACTCCGTCAGCATCGACGTCGGCGAGGGAGGCCGGCTGGCCGCCCGCGCGGTCGGCAACGCGACCCTGCCCGAGGGCTACCGGCTGGACCGGGCCGCCGTGGCGGACATGATCGCGCTCGGCTGGTCGCCGCCCGGGGTGGTGGAGGGCTCCGGCGAGCACTTCGGGCTGGACAGCGGCACCGCCGAGGCGACCCGGCTGGCGGCCCTGCTCACCCGGACGCTGCGCGACGTCTACGGCGCCCCGCACCCCGCGTTCCTCGTCTACCTCATCCACGACGCCGGGGGCGAGCCGCTGCCGGTGGAGCCGCTGGGCACCGCGCGCAGCGAGTTCGGTCCCGACCGCAACGTCGAGGCCGACCTCGACGAGGCGCTCGCCGCCGCTGCCGCGGCCCAGGCGCCCGAGCACGACGTGGCCGCGCTCGCCGAGCAGGTCCGTACGGTCGTCTCCACCATGCTCAAGTCGGAGCCGGACCGGTTGCAGATCGACTCCGACGGTGACATCAACATCCGTGCCGGCTCGGCGATGGTCTTCGTCCGGGTCCGCGACAACCCGCCGCTGGTGGACGTCTTCTCCCCCGTGCTGACCGAGGTCGAGCCGACCGAGCGGCTCTACGTCAAGCTCTCCGAGCTGACCAACCGGATGCCGATCGGCCGGCTCTACTGCGCCGACGACACCGTGTGGGCGTCCATCCCCGTCTTCGGCCGCAACTTCCAGGCCACCCACCTCATGCTCGCCGTCCAGGTGATGACCGGGCTCGCGGACGAGCTGGACGACCGCCTGCACGGCGAGTTCGGCGGGAAGCGCTTCTTCGGCGAGGGCGACAAACCGGTCAAGCGGGAACAGGGCGAACACCGCACCGGCATGTACCTCTGATCCACGCCCCCGCTGGTGACGGGTGGGGCCCGGAGACCCCGAGGAACCGGGCCCCACCCGCCGGGGAGGGAGGATCAGGTCACGGGCAGCCAGTCGAGGCTGCGGGCGGTGGCCGGGTCGGTGGCCCGCAGGCCGGCGGCGGAGACCGTCCAGAGCACGTCCCCGACCAGCAACGACCGCAGGACCGGGCCCGACGGGCCGGCGTGGGTGACCGTGCCGACCTCGCCGATGTCGGTCCCGGACACCCGCAGCAGGCGTACGTCGTCGCCGACCGGCAGGGCGACCAGGCCCGTCTCCGGGTGGTGCAGGAAGGCGTGCGTGTCGTGCTCCAGCGCGGAGTACGCCCTCGGCACGTGCCACTGGTCGAGCCGGGTCGGGCGGGCCGGGTCGCGGACGTCGAACAGCGAGACCTGGAGCCCCTGCGTCCGTCCCCGCCGGTCGGCCTCCTGGCCCACCCCGAGCAGCCGGCCCTCCGGCAGCGGGTGCAGGTACGCCGAGTACCCGGTGATCTTCAGCTCGCCGGTGACCCGGGGCGCGGCCGGGTCGGTCAGGTCGAGCGCGTAGAGCGGGTCGGTGCGCCGGAACGTCACCACGTACGCGGAGCCGCCCAGGAAGCGTACGGAGTAGATCCGCTCGCCGGGGCCGAGGCCGGTGACCGTGCCCGTGCGGACCAGCGCGTTCCCCTCGGGGCGCAGCACGTACACGGCGGACTCCGAGACGGCCCGGCTGCCCCGGGCGTCGCCGGTGGTGGTGGCCACCCGCAGGTGACCCCGCCACTCGGAGAGGGCGTACTGGTTGACGAGTGAACCGGGCACCGAACCGGAGGCCACGTAGCGGGGACGCCCGGGCGCGCCGGTGTCGAACCGGTGGATCTCGGTGACCTGCGGGCCCGGCCGCCAGACGCCTTCACGGGGCGAGCCGGGCCGGGCCACCTCCGGGCGGTCCCCGGCGAGGTAGAGGCTGCTCCCGGTGCCGTAGACGGTGGTGGCGTCTGCGGCGACGCTGACCGGGTCGCCGTCACCGAGCCGGTCGCTGGCGAGGTCGAAGCTCAGCACGGTCAGCATCGACGTACCCGACAGGACGGGCGGCCGGCTCAGCCGGTCGCACCCGACCCGGCCGGTGTGCCGTTCCGCCCCGGCGGTCCACTCGTACGTCGGCAGCCACGCCTCCATCCCCGCCCTGGCGATCACCGCCCGGTTGGCGACGGTCCGCAAGGCGTCGGTGCCCCGCTCGGCGTACGGGAAGACCAGCCGGGGGCGCGTGCGGACCACGACCCGCGCGGTGGATCCGGTCTGCCGGGCGTCGACGAGGTCCCCGTCCATCCGGTAGGTGCCGAGCACCCGTGGCGGGCCCGCGAGGTCGACCAGGACCAGGCTCGGCGCGGTACGGGGCCGCGCGGCGCGGGTCGCCGGCTTGAGGTCCGGGCCCACCTGGGTCAGCACCAGCGCCCGGTCGCCCTGCAACAGCAGGGTGGCCTGCTCCCCCAACGTCAGCTCCGGCGTCGCCCGCCTGAGGTCGAGGCGGCCCGTCTCCCGCCGGGCGGCCGGGTCCACCACCCGCAGCACGCCCCGGGTGACGGTCACGATCCGTCGCCCGTCGGTCTTGACGAGGTCCGGTTCGTCCGCGCCCGCCTCGTGCACGTTGGTCGTGGAGTGCTCCTGCGCGGGCTGGGTGGACTCGACCGATGCCCGGGCGTTCTTGGCGACGCCGCCGAAGGGGACCCCGGTGCGCCAGCCGTGCCCGAAGCCCCACGGGCCGACGGACGCCTCGGCGGCGGCACGCAACCCGGCCAGCGCCTGGGCGCAGGAGTCGTAGGAGACCAGCACCGGCGCGGCCGTCAGCCGCCCCGGGGCCGGTGGGTCGGGCGGCACCGCCGGGAAAGCACTGCCGCCGAGCAGGGTGAGCGCGGCCAGCGTGCCGACCGCGAAGATGGGGGCTCCCCGTGTCATGGCCGGTTCGACGCGCCCGGCCGACACCTGGTTCCCGCTCCCACGCCCGGTTTCCGGCCTCCGCAGGCCGCGAGGCCGACGAGGGTCAGCGGGGGGAGGGGCCGACGCCGGGGGACTCGACCAGCCGGGAGAGCACGATGGTGCTCCGGGTCGAGGTCACGAAGGGTTCGGCCCGCAGCCGCTCCAGCGCCGCCTCCAGGTGCGCGATGTCGGCGGCCCGCAGGTGTACGAGCGCGTCGGCCTCGCCCGAGACGGTGTACGCACCGACCACCTCGGGGTGCCGGCGGGTGGCCACCCCGATCTGGGCCGGCGTGGTCCGCCCGGCGCAGAACAGCTCGACGAACGCCTCCGTGGTCCAGCCGACGGCGGCGGGGTCGACGACGGCGGTGAAGCCCCGGATCACGCCGGCCGCGCGCAGCCGGTCCACCCGTCGCTTGACCGCCGGGGCGGAGAGCGACACCCGCTGACCGATGTCGGCGTACGAGGCACGGGCGTCCGCGACGAGCAACGCAATGATCCGCTGGTCGACGGCATCTATCTGCAACGTTCCGCCTCTGGGAAGCAATGGTTGTGGCTGTTACCAAAGTTCGAGGGTACCTACCCTTGGTCATCGTGAACCAGCAGCGAGTCGCGCGAAAGCGGACATATCTCATGTGCTCGCCTGAGCACTTCGCGGTCGAGTACGCGATCAACCCGTGGATGGACGTGACCACCCCGGTCGACTCGGCGCTCGCGGTCAAGCAGTGGGACCGGCTGCGGGAGACCCTGGCCGGTCTCGGCCACGAGGTGCACCTGCTGAACCCCGAACGGGGCCTGCCCGACATGGTCTACGCGGCCAACGGGGCGTTCGTCGTCGACGGCACGGTCTACGGCGCGCAGTTCAAGCACGAGCAGCGGGCCACCGAGGCCGCCGCGCACCGCGCGTTCTACGAGTCGCAGGGCTGGCGGTTCATCGCGCCCATCGAGACCAACGAGGGCGAGGGCGACTTCGCGTACCTGCCGGAGGCGCACGGCGGGCTGATCCTCGCCGGGCACGGCTTCCGTACGGAGCTGCCGGCACACGCCGAGGCGCAGGAGGCGCTCGGTCGACCCGTGGTGTCGCTGCGCCTGGTCGACCCGCGCTTCTACCACCTGGACGTCGCGCTCGCCTCGATCGACGACGGGAACGTCGTCTACTACCCGGGCGCCTTCTCCGCCGCCAGCCAGCGGGTGCTCACGCAGCTCTTCCCCGACGCGGTGGTCGCCGATGCCGAGGACGCCCTGGCCTTCGGGCTGAACCTGGTCAGCGACGGGCTCAACGTGGTGCTCAACAGCGAGGCGACCCGGCTGGCCGGCAAGCTGAAGGCGGCCGGCTACCACCCCGTCCCGGTCGAGCTGGCCGAGCTGAAGAAGGGCGGCGGCAGCGTGAAGTGCTGCATCGCCGAACTCCGCCCCTAACCCCCCGCCCCGCTCGCCCATCCCCCACCACAACTGCATGACCGACAGCGAGGGCGGGGCTGGGTGGGGGCTTGGATGGGGCTAGCCGAGGGTGGCCAGTTCGGTGACCAGGACGTTGGACAGGACCTGGCCGTCGAGCTGGACCTCCCGCAGGTACCACTTCTGCTGCGGCGTACGCGGCTGGTTGAACTGCCACACCCCGCGCGGGCTGTCGATCTGGCCGATCTTGCCGAGGGCCAGGTTGACCTGCTGCGGGTTGGGTGACCCGCCGGCGATCCGGATCGCCTGGTCGAGCACCTGGGCGGCGTCGTACGAGGCCATCGCGTAGGTGGTGGGCGAGGTGCCGTGCTTCTTGCGGTACGCCGAGGCGAACCGGCGGTTGGCCGTGTTGTTCAGGTCGGACGAGTAGTTCAGCGCCGTCTGGATGCCCAGCGCGTCCTCGGCCTTGACGGTGCTCAGCACCGCGCCCTCGGTGAGGAAGCCGGGGGCGTAGACCTTGCCGGTGAAGCCCTCGAGGCGCAGCTGCTTGATGAACTCGACCGCCGCCGGTCCCGCGAAGAAGCAGAACACCGCCGACGGGTCCCGGCCCAGCGCCTTGCGGATGTCGGCGCGGTACGCGGTCTTCGACGGGTTGGTGAAGACCTCCGTCAGGGTCACCGCGTCCTTGATCCGGGGATCGGACTCGCCGAACTCCTGCCGGAAGCCCCGCACCACGTCCTGACTGCCGACGCTGTCCGGTGCGATGATCGCCAGCCGGGCCGACGGTTCGAGCTGTTCGCGCAGGTAGCGGCCCAGCGCACGCCCCGCCTCGTCCAGCACGTACGAGGTCCGCCAGATGTAGACGACGCTCTGGAGGCTCGACGGCGAGGCGTTGGAGCCGATCAGGGGGACCCGGGCCTGCTCGACGGTGTCCCGGATGCCCGACATGACGTTCGCGTCGACCACGCCGGTGAGGGCGAGCACGCCCTGCTTCAGCAGCCCCTCGACGGCGGCCTTGCCGGTCTTGACGCTCTCGCCCTCGTCGGCGGTGAGCAGGGTGGTCGGATGCCCGCCCAGCAGCTTCTCGTTGAGGTCGAGGAAGAGCTGGAAGCCGTTGGTGATCTCGTCGCCGATCGCCTTCAGGCCGCCGCTCGTCGGCGCCACGAGGCCGATCTTGATCGGGCTCCCCGGACTGGCCGACTCGCCGTCGGCGTCATCGGTGCCGCACCCGGCGACCAGTCCGGCCGTACCGAGCGCGGCCAGCAGTTGGAGGGCCCGCCTGCGGTTCATCTGCGACACCGAGTTCCTTCCGGGGAACGTTGCAGGGCGGATCACGCCCCCTCGGCGTTCTACCCGGTCAGCGACGCTGCGTCAATGCTTAGCGATCTTCCTGGAGAGATCGAAAAGCAGCCGTGATCTGCGGCCATGCCGCCGACAGCGGATCGATGAGCCCGAAATGTTCGCATTCCGGCAGCTCAAGTAGGCGGATATCGCCGCCCGCCGCGCGGCTGGCGGCCACGAACTCCCGGCTCATCCCGACCGGCACCTGCTGGTCCAGCGCACCATGGATAACTACCGTGCGTGTTGGAATCGGCACTGACGAACGTGGATCGGCGTCGGCGTACCGCTCGGGGACGTCCGCCGGCCCGCCGCCCAGCAGCGCCGCCACCGCCCCGTCGTCCAGATCCAGCCGGTACGCCTCCGCGAGGTTCGACACCGGGGCCAGCGCCAGCACGCCGCCGACGGCGGCCGGGGCGGCCGTCGCCACGTACAACGCCAGGTGTCCCCCCGCCGAGTGGCCCACCAGCAGCGGCGCTGCGGCGGCGACCCGGCCGGGCAGCGCCTCGGCCGCGAGCCGGGGCAGTTCCGTCACGCCGGTCAGCACGTCGGTCAGCGTCCCGGGCCAGCCGCCACCCGGCTGCCCCGTCCGGCGGTACTCCACCTGTGCCACCGGGTGGCCCAGCGCGGCCAGCGCGACGGCCAGCGGATCGGTGTGCCGCAGGTCGTACCCGGACCGCCAGAAACCGCCGTGCACCACCACGACGAGCCGCCGGGCCGGGCCCGACCCGGCGGGGCGGCGCAGGTCGGCGATCTGGTCCGGGTGGTCGCCGTAGGAGACGGTGACGTCGGGGGCCGGAGCGGGCCGGCTGAGCACGTCGCGGGGGTCGGCGGGCATGGCCCGACCGTAGCGCGGATCACCCGCGGTTCCGGGGCCGGGGACCGGTCCCGGGGCGCATGGGCGCTCGCGGCTGGGTAAAGATGGATCCCATGACCGAAGCACACTCCGCTGGACACAACGACGAGCCGGGCCAGGATGGCACCGGTCGCTCCGGAACGGTGGTGGTGGTCGGCCCGGACGGGCGGCCCGTCGGCACCGTGCAGACCGACGAGGCACACGGCGAGGACCCCACCCGACTGGTCGAGCAGCCGGCCAAGGTGATGCGGATCGGCAGCATGATCAAGCAGCTGCTGGAGGAGGTCAAGGCCGCCCCGCTCGACGACGCCAGCCGGCACCGGATGCGGGAGATCCACGAGCGGTCGATCGTCGAGCTGAAGGAGGGGCTGGCCCCCGAGCTGCGCGAGGAGCTGGAGCGCATCTCGCTGCCCTTCACCGAGGAGAAGGCACCCAGCGAGGGTGAGCTGCGCATCGCGCACGCCCAGCTCGTCGGCTGGCTGGAGGGTCTGTTCCACGGCATCCAGGCGGCCCTGGTGGCGCAGCAGATGGCCGCCCGCGTGCAGTTGGAGCAGATGCGCTCCGGCCGGCAGGCGCTGCCCAGCGGCCCCGGCGCGGGCATCCTGCCGGGCATGCCGGGGATGGGCCAGCCGCCGCAGGGCGGCGAGGGGCACAGCACCGGCCAGTACCTCTGACCGTACGGGCGGGATCGGGTCACCCGGCCCGGTCCGGCCCCTTCTTCCGGGTGTGCGGCCGGCGGGGACGCCGGTCGTACGCTCAGCCCACCCCGAAGACCTTCTCCAGGTACGCCGCCACGCCGTCCGCCGAGTTCGCCGCCGTGACCTCGTCGGCGATCTCCAGGACGGCACGGTGCGCGTTCGCCACCGCCACCCCCCGCCCGGCCCAGGTCAGCATCGGCACGTCGTTGGGCATGTCGCCGAAGGCGAGCACGTCCCGGGCGTCGATGCCGAGCCGCGCGCAGTACCACGCCAGCCCGGCCGCCTTCGTCACGCCGGCCGCGGAGATCTCCACCAGCCCCGAGTACGACGAGTGGGTCGCCTCGGCCAGCCCCTGCAGGGCCGCGGCCACCAGCGCGACGAACGCGTCGGGGTCCTGCTCGGCGGACCGGGCCAGCAGTTTCACCGCCGGCGCCGCCAGCAGCTCCTCGGGGGTCTCGACCGCCCGGATCGCGTCGTGGTCGGCGTCCCAGCGCAGCGGGTAGTGCGCCTCGTGCCGCATCTGCCGGCTGTCGACGATCTCCACCGCGAAGCTGACCTCGGGCACCTCGGCACGCAGCCGCCGGGCCACCTCGGCGAGGAGCTGCGGGGCGAGCGGGTCGGCGCGCAGCACCTCGTCGGCGACCGGGTCGTAGACCACCGCCCCGTTGGCGCAGATCGCCGGCAGCGGCTCGGCGAGCTGCTCGTACACCATCTTGAGCCAGCGGATGGGACGGCCGGTGACCAGCACGACCGGCGTGCCCCGCGCGGACAGCCGGGCCAGCACCTCGATGGTGTGCGGGCTGAGCGTGCGGTCGTCCCTGAGCAGGGTGCCGTCGATGTCGGTGGCGATCAGCCGTGGTGCCTCTCCCATCAGCGGGACAGTAGCCGATCGAGGTAGACCGCCACCCCGTCGTCGTCGTTGCGCAGGGTCACCTCGTCGGCGAGGGCCCGCACCGTCGGGTGGGCGTTGGAGACCGCGACCCGGGCCCAGCCGGCCCATTCGAACATCGGCAGGTCGTTGGGCATGTCGCCGAAGACCAGCACCTCGGCCGGGTCGACGCCGAGGCGCTGCGCCACCACGGTCAGCCCGGTGGACTTGTCGACCCCCGGCGGGCAGATCTCGACGAAGCCCAGCCCGGCCTGGGTGAGCGTGGCGACCCCTGGCGGGACGATCTGCCGGGCCACCGCCAGCAACTCGTCGACGTGGTGGTCGGCGGTGCGGACGAACGCCTTGATCACGTCGCAGGAGAGGCACTCGGCGCGGCTGCGCGTCTCGAACGCGTCCTGGTAGGGCCAGCTCGGGTGGTAGTCGCCCCAGAGCGGGGCGTCGTGCTCGTCCGACGCCTCGACCATCACGGTCAGCGGCCCGACGGCCGCCTCCAGGTCGGCCAGCAGCGTGGCCAGCACCTCGGCGGGGAGGCGCTCGTCGCGCAGCACCACCGGCCCGGAGGGGTCGCTCTGGTCGACGACCCGGCCGCCGCCGGCCATCACCAGGAAGTCCGCGGCCCGGATGTCGTTGCGGGTCAACTCGGCCAGCCGGGGCCCGCGACCTGTCGCGCCGACCACCGGGATCCCGGCGGCCCGCACCCGGTCGAGCACCTGATGGGTGTACGCGGAGACGGTCTCGTCGCTGCGGACGAGCGTCCCGTCGAGATCCGTGGCGATCAGCTTGGGCAGCCCCGGGCGGGTCATCGTTCCTCCTTCGCCCGCCGCCGTCGCAGCCAGCCGTCTCGGTCCTCGGTGCCTCGACCCCTAGTGACGGCGGGCAGCAACCGTACCTCGCACAACGGGCACCGGCCATGGCGTTCCGGCGAATGCCGTGCCAACGGACGACGACTGCCGGAGGCGCGTCAGGGCGCGGCTGGTCAGTCCCGGGGTTCGGGCCGGGCGAAGGGGGCGGCCGGCCCGACGGTCAGGTCGGCCGGGGCGGGGGGCCCGTCGTCCGCCGCGTCCCGCGACCCGCGAGCGCGTCGGCGCCAGCCCGTCGTGCCGGGTTCGTCCCCGCCGGCTGCCTCGTCCCCGCCGTCCGGCTCCCGGGACGCGTCCGCCTCCCGGTGGCCGCCCGCCTCGCGGGGGAACGGGACCACCCGGGCGGGGGCCAGCTTCAACGCCGCCCCGAAGAGGGCGCAGGCCAGGAACGCCATCACCAGGCCGCGGCCGTACTCGACCCGGAACCCGTCGTCGGTCGAGTAGAAGAAGACCCGCTGCCCGGCCTCGTCGAGCGAGGCGGCGGTCGCGACCAGCAGCCCCAGCAGCGCCGCGGCCAGGGCCAGCCCGGCGAGCCGGGCGTTCGAGCGCACCGCGACAGTGCCGCGCAGCGTGAGCGCCACCGCGCAGACCAGGGCGAGCAGCCCGACCAGGTAGCCCACTCCGAAGCCGCCGATGTCGGACACCCCGCCCGGCACCCGCAGCGGCGTGTTGCCCTGCGGCCCGGCGTTGGGGATGGTCATCACCTGCCACTCGCCGAGCATCGAGGCGAGGGCGGCCACCGCGCCGAGCGCCGCGAGCAGCATCGGGAGCCGCCGGTCCCGGCCCAGGCCCGAGAACGTACGCCCGAACCGGCGTCGCCCGTCCGGCTCCGCCGTGCCCCACTCCAGGACGACCGCACCGTCGGAGCGGTGTTCCTGCCGGGGGATGGGGGATTCCTGGGACATCGGCCACCCTTCCGCGTTCGCGGGCCTGCCCGAATCATGACACAGTACGCACCTGGCGACGCGGAGCGTGAACGGTCGCCGGCCGCTGCCCGTTCGGCTAGCGTCGGGTGCATGCCTATCCGTACCGCTTCCGCACAGTGGCAGGGCAACCTCACCGAGGGGTCCGGCACCATCCGCACCGGCAAGGGCGGGTTGCAGGGGAACTACTCCTTCAAGTCCCGTTTCGAGGAGGGCGAGGGGACCAACCCCGAGGAGTTGATCGGCGCGGCACACGCCGGCTGCTTCTCGATGGCGTTCTCCAAGGCGCTCGCCGAGGCCGGCTCGCCGCCCACCTCCGTGGAGACCACCGCCAAGGTCCACCTCGACAAGACCGACGCCGGAATGGCGGTGACCCGGATCGAGCTGGACACCGTCGGCCAGGTGCCCGGCATCGACGAGGCGCAGTTCGCCAAGCTCGCGGAGACCGCCAAGGACAACTGCCCGATCTCCCGCCTGCTCGCCCCGGGCGCCCAGATCAGCCTGACCGCCCGCCTCGCCTCCTGACCCGTCCCGCCTCCTGACCGTCCCGCCGTCGGCGGGTCGCCACGGGTAGCCGCGCCGGCCCCGTGGCGGCCCGCCGGTCCCGACCGGCGCGGGCGGGCCGTGGTGTGGGGCAGAATGGGCGGGGTGCCGGTGGAGATGAGTCGCGAGCGCTTCGAGGAGCTGGTCGGCGACGCGCTCGACGAGGTGCCCGAGGAACTCCTCGCCCTGATGAGCAACGTCGTGATCCTCGTGGAGGACGACCCGCCCCCGGGCGAGGACCTGCTCGGCCTCTACGAGGGGCACGCCCTCACCGAGCGGGGCTGGGACTACGCCGGTGTGCTCCCGGACCGCATCCTGATCTACCGCAACCCCATCCTGCGCATCTGCGACGACGACGAGGACGTCGTCGACGAGGTCGCGGTGACGGTGGTGCACGAGATCGCCCACCACTTCGGCATCGACGACGCCCGCCTGCACGAGCTGGGCTGGGGCTGACCGGCAGCGACACCCGACGGGCGGCCGGTGGCCGCGGCGCCGGACCGGTGGGCACGGCGGGCCGCTCGGTCGGTGTCGGCGGTTGCCAGGGTCGCCTACCGTCGGTCCAGGTACCACGAACTCAGGAGGCACTTCCATGCGCAGCGAGCTGTTCTCGGCGGAGAACCTTGAGAAGGAGTCCGCGCAGCCCGGCATGCGGCTGCAGAACTCCAAGATGTTGAAGATCGAACTCAACGGCGAGGCGATGGCCCGGGTCGGGTCGATGGTCGCCTACCAGGGGCAGGTGCAGTTCCAGGCGCTCGGCTCCGGCGGGCTCGGCAAGTTCCTCAAGCAGAAGCTGACCGGCGAGGGCGTCCCGCTGATGAAGGTCGTCGGCCGGGGTGACGTCTTCCTCGCCGACTTCGCCAAGGACGTGCACGTCATCGACCTGGAGCCCGGCGACGCGCTCTCCATCAACGGCTCCAGCGTGCTGGCCTTCGACTCCACCCTCCAGTACGACATCCGGATGGTCGGCGGGGCTGGGATGGCGTCCTCGTCCGGCCTGTTCAACTGCGTCTTCAGCGGTCACGGCCGGATCGCCATCACCACCAAGGGCACCCCGGTGGTGCTCAACGTCGACGCCCCCACCTACGTCGACCCGCAGGCGGCGGTCTGCTGGTCGGCCAACCTCCAGACCGGCTACCACCGCGCCGAGCAGCTCGGTCTCGGCACGCTGCTCGGCCGACGCACCGGCGAGTCGTTCACGATGAGCTTCGCCGGTCAGGGCTTCGTCGTCGTCCAGCCCTCCGAGGAGCCACCCATCATGGGCAGCGGCACCCAGGAGCAGCAGGGCGGGATCCTCGGCGGCCTGCTCAGCTGACCCGCACCACCTTCGTCGCACCGCCCCCGTCCGCGTCGACCGGCCCCGCCGGATCGCGTTCCGGTCGGGGGCGGGTGCCGTCACGGGGCCGCCGTCAGCCGAAGTCGCCGCTGCGCAGCCGGGCCAGCCAGGCGGCGGCGTCGGCGTAGTCGGCGTCCGAGAGGCCGGCCGGGGCCGGCACCGGCCGGTCGCCCGCGCCGGAGAACCGGTGCCGGGGGTACGAGCCCAGGAAGCGCACGTCGGCGCAGACCCGGCGCAGCCCCTGCAACGCCTCGCCGAGCCGTACGTCCGCCACGTGCCCGGTGCAGTCGAGGAAGAAGACGTACCGGCCGAGCGCCTCCCCCGTCGGGCGGGACTCGATCCGGCTCATGTTGACCCCGCGGACGGCCAGCTCCATCAGCACCGACAGCAGCGCGCCCACCCGGTCGTGCGCGATGTAGACCGCCAGGGACGTCACGTCGTCGCCGGTCGGCGGCGGGGGCGGCCCGGGGCGGGACACCAGCGCGAAGCGGGTCACCGCGTCCGGGTGGTCGGCGATCTTGTCGGCGAGCACGTCGAGGCGGTGTCGACCGGCCCCGATCGGGGCGCAGATCGCCGCGTCGTACTCGCCGGCGGCGGCCCCCGCGGCGGCGGCGCCGTTGGAGAGCACGTCGACCACGACCGCGTCGGGCAGGTGCGCGCGCAGCCAACCCCGGCACTGGGTGGACGCCTGCGGGTGGGCGGCGACGCTGCGTACGCGTGAGAGGTTCGTGCCGGGCTTCGCGGCGAGCACGAACTCGACCGACAGGATCACCTCGCGGGTGATCACCAGGGGGTCGCCCTCGGCGAGTTCGTCCAGGGTCACCCCGACCGCACCGCCGATCGAGTTCTCCAGCGGCACCAGGGCCGCGTCCGCCTCCCCGGTCCGTACGCCCTCCAGCGCCTCCGGCACGCTGCGGGCCGGCGTGCGGCTGCCCCGCTCGGCGGCGGGGATGCTGTTCAACGCCTGCTCGGCGAAGGTGCCCTCGGGTCCGAGGTAGACGAAGCGCGTCGGCGGTGTTCCCGGCATGGCGACAGCCTACGCACCCGGTACGCCGAGCGACCCGCCGTCGCACACGCGCGTCCGGATGCCGGGCGGACCGGCGGCGCGGACCTCGGCGGTGCAGACGTCGGTGCCGGCGGTGACCAGGCGCGGAGCACCCGGGCGGCCCTGCGTGACCACCTGGAGCGTCTCGTGCCCGGTCACCTCGAGCACCGTGTAGTGCCAGTCACCGGCGCAGAGCGGCCCGGTGCGCACCTTGACCCGGACGCCGTCGGGCAGCACGCCACCCCGGCCCCGCACCAGGTCGACGATCCGGGCCCCCGAGGGGCCGTCCGGGCAGGGGGCCGCGACGAGGCCGGGGTCGACGGTGGGGGTGACCGCCCCGGCCCCGGGCAGGCTCGTGGCGGGTGGGGGTGTCGGTGCGGCGCTGGACGCGGTGGGGACGGCGGTGCGGTTCGGGGCGGCGGTCGGGGCGGGGCCGCGCAACTCCGGTGGGGTGCCGCAGCCGACCAGGGGCAGCGCGGCCAGCAGCAGGACGGCCACGAACCGCCGGGCGTCCCACGCCCGGCGGTCCTCCGGCGCCGGGGCCGGGCACGGCGCGCCGACGACCGGCCGGGGCGGCCCCGACGGCCGGTCGGGGCGGGCGCGCGGCCGGCCCGCAAGTC